>CAIYPC010000001.1 GCA_903927975.1 uncultured Bacteroidota bacterium
ATGACGATCCGATGAGTTGGCAAATCTTGTTGTGGCACATTTGGGCATTCTGCTTCCTCTCACTCACCTCAAACATTTCCCCATCATATAATTGATTCAACATCACTTCCACTCCTTTCCTTCTCAATTTTTTTTATAGAGCAATGGCTATTTTGTTTTTATAAAACGTGATGAAAAAATAACCATATCACTTTTGTGTTTTATATTTCTACCCAAACTAATATTTTTAAATTAACTACATTTGAACGCTTCAATTATTAATGCCATGCTAACAAGACGATTGCTATTAAAGAATTCTATTTTTCTTCCACTGCTTCTTCAAAAAAATACGAGAAGAGATTTTCTATCGGGCTTATATAACCGAAAATTTAAAATCGGCGCCTGCGATTGGTCAATCGGGAAAGGGAGTGATATCGGTGCTTTTAAAGTGGCAAAAGAAATTGGTCTTGACGGCATCATGGTAGATATGGGCGGGGTGGAAAATAACCTGCACATCCGCCAAAATGAATTACAACAAGCATATCTCGCAGAGTCAAAAAATACAGACATTGCCATTTCAAGCCTTGCATTGGGTTTGTTCAACCAAATACCTTTTCATTCTGATCCGAGAACAGAAGAATGGATATCAGATACAATTGACGCTGCAAAAAATCTGAACGTAAAAGTTATACTGCTTGCTTTTTTTAATGCAAGCGATCTGCGCAATGATGAGGGCCGAAAAAAATCTGCAATAAATATTTTAAAAAAGCTGGCGCCAAAAGCGGAAGCAAAAGGAATAATATTGGGGATCGAATCGTACTTGAATGCGGAAGAACATTTGGACATTATGAATAAAGTCGGTTCAAAAAATTTGAAAGTATATTTTGATTTTCGCAACACGGCAGATGCAGGCTTTAATACTGCAGAAGAATTCCGTAAACTTGGAAAAGACAGAGTTTGTGAATTGCACATGAAGGAGAATGGTTTTTTATTGGGTGAAGGAACTGTTGATTGGAAATCTGTAAGTGCTGCAGTTCATGATACCGGATATATCGGCGATGGATGGATGCAGATAGAAGGTGCAATGCCCGAAAATGGGGACCTTATAAAAAGTTATCGTCATAATCTTGCGTATTTAAAAAATCTGTTCAATAAATGAAATTATTTAAAACGATCCTCATCGCTGCATCAGCTATTTGCATTCTTTTTTCCTGCAATCAATCTTCAAAAAAAGGGATTACCGATCTGCCATTTTATTTGCCAGATGATCTGGAGGTTACGCTGTGGGCAGAATCGCCAATGTTCTATAACCCGACCAATATTGACATTGATGCAAAAGGGCGTGTGTGGGTAACGGAAGCGGTTAACTACAGAAATTTTAATAACGATTCAACAAAATTTCTGCATCACTCAAAGGGAGACAGGGTAATGATTTTGGAAGACACAGATGGAGATGGCATAGCGGATACATCAAAATTATTTGTACAGGATACAAGTCTTATCTCACCGTTAGGCATAGCCGTAATTGGCAATAAGGTGTTTGTTTCATGCGCACCTAACCTCATTGTATATACAGATGAGAACGGAGATGATATACCAGATAAAAAAGAAATTTTTCTGACAGGTTTTGGTGGCAAGGATCATGATCATTCTTTGCATGCACTACTTGCAGGCCCTGATGGAAATTTTTATTTTAATACTGGCAACGCGGGCCCACATATTGTTACAGATAAAAGTGGCTGGACTTTGCGTGCCGGCAGTGTTTATTCTGGTGGTAGTCCTATTGGCGTGAAGAATGAAGGCAATATGAAAAGTGATGATGGTAAAGTGTGGGTAGGAGGTTTGGCATTGACGATAAAACCAGATGGAACGGGGTTAAAAGTGTTGGGGCATAACTTTCGTAACTCCTATGAATACACGAAAGATTCGTATGGTGATATGTGGCAGAATGATAATGATGATGAAGTTGCCGCTTGTCGCACTTCATGGCTTACAGAAGGTGGCAATGCGGGTTATTTCAGCGCGGATGGAACAAGAACCTGGCAAGCTGATCAACGACCTGATCAAGATCTGTTTACTGCGCATTGGCATCAAGAAGATCCTGATGTGATGCCTTTTGGCGATCGCAGTGGGGCAGGAGCGCCAACAGGCATCGTTGTGAATGAAGGTGATGCGTTGGGAGAAAAATACAGAGGAATGATATTAAGTGCGGATGCAGGAAGGAATGTAATATTCGGATATCATCCCAAAAAAGAAAAATCAGGATATATACCTTCTGACAGAAGCAATTTCATAACCTCTCTCAGTAAGGATAATGCATTGTATGTGTGGAACGACAGCGCTGCCAACACACACAAAGAGAAATGGTTTCGGCCAAGTGATGTTGCTATTGGAACTGATGGCGCAATTTATATTGCTGACTGGTATGATCCTGTTGTTGGTGGTCATCAGATGCAAGACCATGCGGGCATTGGAAGAATATATCGCGTTGCTCCAAAGAATAAAAAATTAAGTGCGCCGGTTATTGATCTCAGCAATGTTGCCGGACAAATTACTGCATTAAAAAATCCTGCTATCAACGTTCGTTATCTCGCTTTTAAAAAATTGATAGAACAAGGAGATGCAGTTATCGATCCTGTGCTCGCTTTGTTGAAAGATGAAAATCCTTATGTGCGTGCGAGAGCGATATGGCTGTTGCCACAGTTAGGCCCTAAGGGAATAGCTGCTGCCGAACAATTATTAAAAAATGAAGATGAAAATACCCGTGTTGTTGCTTTCCGCGCTTTACGTGTAGCGATTCCCGATATATTACCTTATGCTGTTCAATTGCAGCATGATGCTTCTCCGTTTGTGCGTCGTGAAATAGCCGTTGCGTTGCGTGATCTGCCATTTGAAAAAACAAAACCTGTGTTGATGGAACTTGCCAGGCAATACGATGGAGAAGATCGCTGGTATCTCAATGCATTGGCTGCTGCATTTGCAGGACATGAAGCAGAAGTTTATCCAGAACTGAAAAACCTTTTTGCTACAAATGAACCGCCAGCAAAATGGAATAAAAAGATGAGTTCATTTGCATGGGAGCTTCATCCTGTAGTTGCATTACCTGATCTTATACAAAGAGCATCCGATTCAACTCTTGAAGCAAATGATAGAAAGTATGCACTCACCGCTATTGCTTTTATGAAGGATAAAAAAGCAGCGGAGGCGATGGTCGCATTCAGTAAAAGTAGCTTGCCGGATGTAAAGGAGCAGGCTTCTTATTGGTTATCGTTCAGACAGGGAAATGATTGGTTCGCTTTACTTGATTGGGAAAAAATATCTGTAAACACAGTGTATGAAAGAAAGCTTGCGCTAATGAAAGCAAAGTTGTTGGCTGTGTTAGACGAACATTTGTCAATGGAAGCTCGAAAATCGCTAATGGAAGAGATGGCGAAAGATTCTATCGGCGGTCAATTATTAATTGGACTTGTATCGGAGAAAAAATTTCCTGAAGGTTTGATGTCAGCAACGGAACAAGTGATTTTTAAAAATCCTGACATAGCAGTTCGTGTGCAGGCAGGGAAATATTTTAAACAATCAGGTGGAAAGAAAAATTTTTCAATTCAGGAAATCGCGGCGATACAAGGCGATGCTGCAAGCGGAAGAATTGTTTTTACAACATTCTGCACCACCTGTCACCGCATTGGAAAAGTTGGTAATGATATCGGCCCGGAACTAACAACGATAGGAAAGAAGTTTGATAAAACAGGATTGTTGGATGCGATTATAAATCCTAGTGCTGCTATATTGGAGGGTTATCAACCTTGGCTGGTGAACACAAAAGATGGCGGTTCTTTCTTTGGATTTTTGATAAGTGAGAATAAAGAAACAATAACAATTAAAGATGTGAGCGGACAAAAGCACACTATTGCAATTGATAAAATAAGTTCAAGACAAAAGCAAGATAAGAGCCTGATGCCAGAACCTACAGTTACAGGAATTTCTGAGAAGCAGCTTGCAGATTTAGTAGCATACTTGAGTGCGGGAAAATAAAATGGATTAATCTACGGCTCAGGTATAATTTCTGCAAGCATTTCTTTTTCCATCTTATCATAATAAGCGCAAGTCATTTTACCAATATCAACAATCCATTTCTCAACTCCTGATTCTGCTGCTTGTTTGCAAAAGCTGACATAATCAGTTTGACCTTGCTGATGAATCGATAAATAATGTTTGAGCATTTCTATTGAGCTTTTTTCTGCAATTTCTATCGGCGACCATTTTGCATTTGCGGCAAGTGTGAAATCATCAACGCCATAATACGGTATATGACCATCTGATACAAAATGCTGATAAGATTTTATTCCCAATGATTTCATTTCCTGAATATAGCTTGGAAAATCTGCACCGCTTTTTACTTTTGAATGAGCTGTTTTGATTTGTTCGATTGTAAACATTTTTGCAATTTTTAATTGTTATGAATGATTACAAAGCTGTAAAAAGTTAACAAGCAGAAATTGTAAAAAATCGTTTTTATAGAAAGCGTTTGAAGTTTTCTGGCGTATCGCCAGTGTATTGTTTGAAGTCTTTTATGAAATGCGCCTGATCGAAAAAATTATTCTCATAACATATTTCAGTAAGGGTTTTATACTTGTCCAAATTATTTAACACGGCATTGAAGCGGACAATAGAAGCAAATTTTTTGGGAGATGTTCCAACAACTCTTCTAAACCTTTTTTCAAAAGGGCTCTGACTGATAAATAATTTTTCATTCACTTCCTTGATCCTGATCGCGCCTTTTGACTGATAGATAAGCTTCACTGCTTCAACAATTAACTGGTCAGCTTTTCTATCTTTAATTTCAGATAATAAAAAATGCTCTATCGTTTTTATTCTCTCTGCATCTGTTTTTGAATTGGCTAATTTCTCTTCGGCTTCAGCAATTTTATTTTTGTCGAATAAATTATCAAGCGAAACACTTTGATTAAATAATTCATTGGCGGGAGTATTGGAAAAATGAGCCATGCCAACTTCAGTAAAGAAAACAAGTATAGTGCCGATGCTGGGCGTGTTTTTAAAAACTCTATAGCTGTCCTGCAAGCCAGTAATACCGGCTTTATCCAATACGTTTTCCTTATTGTTATTAAAAACAGCTAATTGTCCATTGTATTGAAAACCGATAACAATTCCGGTTGATGGCAAAACTTTATAAGCCTGTTCGTTTGCATTTTCAGAAATCACCAAATGCTTTATATAAGGCTTTAATCTGTCTGTCGGTATGATTTTGTCGAATCTCATTGATGGCTCAAGTTAAATGAAATCGGATAGAATACGTACTAGAATTCATGAGTCTCGTTCCACGAAATTCGTGTAAACTTATTCCCTTCAATAAGCATAACCGAAACTTCTCTTTCTTGTGCTATGCCCCAAAAATCCATATTTATTAAGGTTCTATTGCCGTAAATTGTTGTTACAGGTTCATGGGTATATAATTTATCATTAAATAATGGATTGACAATTGAAATCGTGCTGTCCTTTATCTCACCTAAAAAAGTTTGTTCTCTCCAATTAATTAAATAAAGAATTTTACTGAAAAATGGGAAAGATGAAAAAATTTGTATCCCATAAAAATCGAAAATATTTTTTGCTTGTTTGGAGCCATCAGTGTAACCCAAAGTCTGCCCGTGAAAAAATTTAGTGATTTTGTTTATGCTAAC
>CAIYPC010000002.1 GCA_903927975.1 uncultured Bacteroidota bacterium
CGACGGAATCAGTGATCCACATCGCTCGGAATTAGTGATCCACTTGCGTCGGAATATGCAACGTTTACAAAATTAAAATAATTTATGTTTTGTATATAAGCTGGAGAACTACTGCCTGAAAATGTGCGTTTATTGTGCCAACACTGTTCGCATTGTTAATCGGAGAATTGGGAAGAAATGCTCCGTAACTATATATTGCCTGAATCGATAAATCTTTTCTTAAAGCAATATCTACTCCACCCGATAATGAACCAGATGCCGCCAATGGATATCCAATTGCATTCGTTGCCAATGGTACAGGATTCGTTTCATAAATAATCGAACCGAGCAGCGCCAGCCTCTCTCTTATTGCGTATCTTGTAGTTGCTTGAAATGACCAAACATCTTTCCAATTGGTTGGAACAACGTACGTACCGGTGGTGGTATTTGTAAAATTGATATTGTTTTGAATATGCCATCCTGACCAATAGATTTTACCTTCTATAAACCATAATTCATTTACAAAATGTTCGAGACCTATATAAATTACGGGTGCTTCTGTTATGTTCAATGATAAATTGGTATTTACAACACCGTTAACTGAACTGGTTCCATGCCCATAGGTATCAACTTGCGTGTATCCCGCCACAGTCAAATAGTTTTTAGGGTCTATTTTATAATACAAGCCAAAATCGCCCGTATAATTTAACCCTGTCACACTATTTACCTGATTGCCCTGGCCTGGAACAACAAAGTTTAATTGATATTGGCCGTTATCTTCTATGTTAAACCCCATTCCCACTGCTAAATTTTCTGTTATCTGATAACTTGATTGAAATCCAAATCGATAATAAAGCAGTTTTGTTAATGTAGATGCTTGAGAAACAAATGAATCAACTGGCCAATTTAAATGGCCGTATACACTTGGAATAGCATTGAAACCCAAAACTAGTTTGTCATTGAATCTATAAGCTGATAATAAATATGGTAAATAATCGAACACATTGCTATTTGCATTCCCAGAAATGCCATAAGAACTTCCCTTGAATTTAATATTAGGATTAATAAACACATTCCCAATAATTGCTTGTGTATTGTTTACTACTTGTAATTCAGCTGGATTTTGAAAAAACTATCATTTAAAATTTGCGATACGGCGCCATACCCATTTTTTACAAGAAGCATGCTGAATAATGCAATAATGTTCCTAAAAATGGCTCTGTTCGTAATATTATTCAGCATGTTTTCTCAAAAAATACATTTACTACAAAAAACTATAAAGTTGCAAATTAGTTACTAACTATTATTACAGTATAACTAAGCTTTTTACAGAAAAATCGAGTGGTCTTTGGCCTGTTGAAAGCTCTGAAAACAATGTGGGCAGCCTGTCCTTTTATAGCTAAAGCCATCTATATATACGTCTACCGATGGACCCATCTTGCAAAATACACAATGCAAAAGTGATTTGCTCAAAATAAAAGTCATTTTGTGCTATAATTAAACATATGACACTAAGTGGAGCCGATCCAATGAAAAAGCACATTTTAATTGTTGAGGACAATCATATCGCACAGCTTACTGAAAAAGCGATTTTGGAAAATGAGGGTTTGATCGTTGATTGTGCAGAATCTGGCGAATTGGCTTTATCTTTAATTGAAAAAAGTCACTACGACTTAATTCTTATGGATTTGGGTTTGCCTGGCATTGACGGAATAGAAACTACAAAGACCATAAGGGCTTATGAGGCGAAAAATAAAATGGTCAGCGTTCCAATTGTTGCGGTTACAGGTAATGCAGATCCTTCTCAACATAAATTATGCACTGAGGTTGGAATGAATGCAGTTATTGTTAAGCCGCTTTCTCTGGCTAATGCTAAGTCTCTTGTGTCAAATTATTTGCATTAGGCATAATTGGTAATATTAGAGTAAAAACAGATCCAGAGCCAACGACGCTTTTTACAAAAATTTTACCTCCAATTTTTTCGGCGTCTCTTCTGGAGATATAAAGTCCCAACCCTAATCCTTTAAACTTACTTCCATACTTATTTGATCGAGATAATTTTGAGAATTTTTCAAAAATAACCTCAAACTTATCTTCAGGTATACCTATGCCAGTATCAATCACATCAATAACAAAATAAGTTTCTTTTTTATGCATTTTAATTGTAATTGACCCTTTCTCAGTAAAATTAAATGCATTCCCTACCAGACTAGTTAAAATTAAAGAGATTTTTAATTTATCTGATAAAATCTTTCCGGTTTTTTCACGCTGTGGATAATCGACCTGAAGATTGATTTGACTTATTTTTGCAATGGCACTCATTAATTGCTTAACTGTATCAATCTCATCTTGCAGGTAAAGCTCTTCTATTTTAATTGGTTGTTGTGTATCTAACGCATCAAAAATTCTATTATGAATTTCTTGCCATTGGGTGCAGCTTTCTAACATTATTTTAAAAAAATCAGCTAGTTCAGAATATTTTTCTGAATAAACCGCTGACAACATTACTGCCATGCCACCTATGCCTGAAAACGGGGTCCTCAAATCATGTTCCATGTTACTGATAGGGGCGGTGCATACGGCGCCGGCACATGGGCAGGACGATTATATTGTTGGTCAAGCTTATCAACTCGAAATCACCAGCTTGTTGTCCTCTGATTGCAAATTCATCCCTGGTACGCAATACGTGGAAAATCAAACCATCACCGAAGCCAACCAAACCTTGCTGGATGTTATGGTCGCGCAAGATACCTTATTTTTGCGTGAAGAATATGGTCACAGTTATCCGCATTGTTGGCGCCATAAAACCCCCATCATTTTTAAAGCAACGCCACAATGGTTTGTTGATTTGAGTCGGCATGATTTGCGGGCTGGATTGATAGAACAAATTGCGCAAGTGCAGTGGGCGCCAAATCATGGGGGTAATTTATTAAAATTAATGGTAGAAAAACGTCCTGATTGGTGTATATCAAAACAAAGAACCTGGGGAACCCCCATGTGTCTCTTTATCCACAAACATACCCAAACTTTGCATCCCAATATGGTGGCTATTATGCAAAAGGTGGCGGACGAAATCAGCAAATCTGGGATTGAAGTCTGGTGGTCGCTCGATCCCAAGACTTTACTTGGGGAGGATGCCGATGACTATGAAAAAGTATTGGATGTGTTGGACGTGTGGTTTGATGCTGGCTGTACCAGCTTATCTGTGGTGAAAAAACGCACTGAATTTCATGGACAACGTTCTGATTTGTATATGGAAGGGGTGGATCAGTATCGCGGCTGGTTGATGTCATCTCTGGTATTGGCCACAGCCATTACCGAAAAAGCGCCGTACAAACAAGTGTTAACGCATGGTTTTACCGTAGATAGTACAGGTCGGAAGATGTCAAAATCGATGGGTAATGGCATTGAGCCCAATGATATCATCAAAGAATACGGTGCCGATATTCTCCGTTTATGGGTGGCTTCGACGGAATACACTAAAGAAATGACCTTATCGAAGCAAATCTTGCAATCTACTTCCGATATGTATCGCCGGATCCGTAATACGGGGCGTTATCTCCTGGCGAGTTTACATGATTTTGATCCGGAAACAGACAGGGTCGCACCTTCTGAGATGTTAGCTTTGGATAGATGGGCTGTTGATGCGGCTTATCAAATGCAACAAAAAATCTTAGAAGATTATGAAGGGTACCAATTCCATAAAATTTTAAAAAACATCATGCATTTTTGCTCGATTCAAATGGGCGCTTTTTATTTTGAAATCATCAAAGATCGCCAATATACCTTGGCGGCTGATGCGCGCGCGCGCCGTAGTAGTCAAACGGCGATTTATCATCTATTGCAAGCGTTTGTACGCTGGATAGCGCCGATTCTATCTTTTACAGCAGATGAAATTTGGGGTTACATGCCGGGTCAGCAAGGGGATTATGTATTCTTGGATACCTGGTATCCGCATTTATTTCCTATGGATGCCGATACCAACCTAGATGCGGATTTTTGGCAATATATGTTGCAAATGCGTAATGATGTGAACAAAGCC
>CAIYPC010000003.1 GCA_903927975.1 uncultured Bacteroidota bacterium
GGGTCGGCCTCGTTTTTTTAGTTTCTGTTCTTCAAGGGGTTCATAGGCAACAGCTCCATGTTTCATCATGGTTACAATATGGGTATTTAGAGAAACCAACTTCCTCATGAAGCCTCCAGAGCAGTAGTACTTGTCCAGCACAAGATAGCAAGCTTCTGATAGGCTAAGGCCAACTAAAAGTTCAACCATTTTATCGAGCAATGTGCGCGTGTCTTTATAAGTAAAACGGATTCCCTCCTGAATCTGTCCTGCCAATGGAATTGCAAAGTATGTGGTCAATCCTTTTGCCAAAATTGATAAGGCTTGAATCGAGTGCCCCATGATGTATTCTGCTTTACTGTTGGCTTCAGATTCTTGGTGTAGCCATTTGACACCAGGCATTTTTTTTCCTTCTTTTCCAATTTTGATACCGTCACCAGCAATGATACAGCGGCCATTGATGCGAACAATGCTGCTGTCAAATTTACTGAATATGGTCTGAATCCAGATGGACTGGAGCAGTGTAAGATTGACCGACGTTGAGGTGAAGAAATGCAACATGCTCGTATAATACATGGATGCCACACCAGCGCCTCGTGCAAGACTTGTGACACCCAGTGAATCAAACTTGATCGTGAATCCTATTAAAACGATGATAAGCCAAAAAAATGTTTTTTTTCTGGTGCAAGCGCCTCAGGGCTGTCTCATAAATTGCCGAAAATAAGACTATGAGGCGGCGTCAGAACATGGTTTTTATCGATTGAAATAATTAAATTTTTCTCATTTTTTTCTTGACTTCTAATAGCAGCTTATTCATACTAAATTATTATAAACTGCTATTAAAGGATACCTATGATGAGTTACCCAGAATGGACAAAAAAACTAAGACAACCCGGCACTTCTGTCATTTTTAATCAGGGCAAATACTATCTTTATGAGTACTCAACTGTTTGGTGTCCTAAAAAAAAGCGAGCAAAAAAAGTAACTGGTGCTTATTTGGGTCGTTTGGATGAAAAACTCGGCCTCATCCCTAAGGGTACAGTGAAGCGAGGACGCCAACCCAAGCCCAAAGATCCTTTACCCTCTTGTTTTGAGGATATGGAGAGCATAACTGATCATCGCAAAGACAAAGGCAAACTTTACTCTGTCTCTGAGCTCTTCTTGTGCGCACTCTTGGCTACTCTGTGTGGGGCAGATGGATGGCAGGATATTGAACATTATGCAAAATCTAATCTGTCCTTCCTTCGATCCTTTCTCCCTTTTCTCCATGGGGCACCGAGCGACGATACCTTTAGACGCTTCTTCTCCATTCTTGACCCCAAGGCCATGAAGGATATTTTCCAGAAGTGGGTGCGCGCTGTGGCAGTCATTATTGATGCCCAGGTTATTGCGATTGACGGTAAATGCGCAAGACACTCTTATGATGGAAACGACGTCAAGATGCTTCATCAAGTCCATGCCTATAACGCGGGCTCTAAGCTTGTGATCGGTCAAGAAAAAGTGACTGAGAAAAGCAACGAAATCACAGCAATTCCAAAACTTTTAGACATGATTGATATCAAAAACCAAATTGTCACCATCGATGCTATGGGATGTCAATTTGAAATTGCAAATCTTATCAAATCCAAGGACGGCGACTACATCTTTTCTCTTAAAGGCAATCAAGGAAATCTGAATGATGATGTCCGCCTTTATTTTGAAAAATCCCCAGAGGGCGAACAATGGGAGGATTATAAGGACGTTGATAAGGGCCATGGTCGGATTGAAGAGCGCCGTATCAGGGTCACCAATAATGTAGCGTGGTTGCACGAGCTCCATCCCCATTGGAAGACGATCCAAAGCCTCATTCGCATTGAAAGTATTACAGAGAAAAATGGAAAAACGTCATCTGAAACAAGGTATTACATCTCTTCTGTGCAAAAGAAAGCAGATAAAATATTGGAAGCCGTGCGATCACATTGGGCGGTGGAGGCCTTCCACTGGGTGTTGGACATGTCGTTTGATGAGGATTATCTGCGCACACGAAAGGGCAATGCAGCAGAGGTGATGTCAGTCCTGCGGCATCTTTGCTATAATATGCTGCAGACCTACGTGCAGAATCTGGGTCCCACGACGCGCATGAGCATCAAGGGTGCCCGCAAGGCTTGTGGGTGGAATCAAGATACTCTCAAAAATGTCATTTCAAAGGGGGCAGAATAAATCTTTCTTGAGGCGGCCCTGTTTCAGGCTAAAATCAAGATTGACATCCCAATGATTTCTGCTTAGACTTAGAATTATAAAAAATAAATTCAACACAAACTTGGAGAAGTAGAATGAAAAATAAAATCTCTCTTTTATCTTTGACAATTATGGCGAGCCTTGCAGCAGGCTCATCCCTCATGGGAATGGTGGTGGAGTACCCATCACCAGAAACAATTGGGGAGGAATTCACCCAGGAGCAGAGTGTAATGGCTCAGATGATGCCCCTCTACATACCAAAAATAGAAGCTGGCATTAAGGCTGACGCAGCGGCAGCTGCTCA
>CAIYPC010000004.1 GCA_903927975.1 uncultured Bacteroidota bacterium
CCATAATGAAGGCAAGAAGATGATATAATAAAAAAACATCCAGATATCTAATAGCCACCACCATGCAAACAAATCTTTTTCATTCAATTTGTTCATGGCTTTATAATAAATAAATGCCTGCAACAAAAAACGCAAACCAAAAACTGCCAATGAAAGTTGCCAGCTAAATAGCACTAGGCTCAAAATAAAAAGTGGATAAAATAAAAAATGAGTGAGTGAATATCCACCTAATAGCATTTTTGTTTTTGGCTTATAAAATTTACTTGTTGTATAATGTCTGTTTTTTTGATTGATCCACTCGCCGAAAGTTTTCTTAGGTTCAGAAAGTGTGAAGGCTTCCTGGTCAATTACAATGTTTGTATTTTTTTCATCAGCCACCATGCTAATAAAAAGATCATCATCGCCGCCGGGCAAATGATTGATGGAAGAAAACCCTTTGTTATTGAAAAATAATTCTTTCTTGTAGGAAAGATTTCTACCAACACCCATATAAGGCAACTTTCCCAATGCAAAAGAAAGATACTGCAAAGCCGAATGAAAAGTTTCGAAACGGATAAGCTTATTTAAAGTGCCTGGTCTTTTATTGTAAGCACCATAACCGAGCACTATCTTGATGCCATCATGATAACCATCTTGCATTTTTTCAACCCAAAATTCGCTGGCTGGAACGCAATCTGCATCTGTGAGCAAAACGATTTCATGCTTCGCTTCTTTGATGCCCATCGACAACGGATATTTTTTTCCTGGAATGCCAATTGCTTCATGCTCCAGATTAACAATGTGAAGTCCTTTGTAGCTTTTTTTAAATTCATCTAAAAGAAAGCGCGTATCATCTTGGCTATTGTGATTGACAACAACCACTTCATGAGTAGAAGGATATGTTTGCACCAATGAGCCCGGCAAATTGAGTGTTAATCTGTTTGCATCATCTCTTGCACAAATGATAATGCTCACTGGATGCTGCTGTGATTTTTCTTTTGGGGTAGATTTATAAAATGCCAGCAGCCAGAAAAATTTTCCGTAATAAAATAATTGAACCAGCGTGATAAGACAAAAGGCCCCGAATAATATTTGATGCCATAAAATGTTCGAATAAAAATGCTGCATAAGCGAGCTGGTTTAGCTTTTAGGCATTAAAACAAGATGCGAAAATAAGGATAACTGCGATTCATTGCCACAGATAGTTTTTTGCATAAACACCGTGTGATGCAAGTCTATTATATCCAAAACTATTTTCCTTTTGGATCTTCACCTGGCAGAGGCGCATTTTTTTTGGGGACGACAAGTTTTTTCCAGCTTGTGATAATTTTATCTGGATATTGTAACAACACTTTTTGTTTATCTCTACTTAGTAATGTCTCTGCTTCACCATAATTATCTGAAATTGGATAATAAGTTAGCAGAGCAATGATTGATAATGCTGTGATAAACATCAATTGCATTTTCCCCGGCTTCCTTTCTGTAATTGCCGGATAAGATTTTGTGATTATTAAAAAAGATATATATGCAGTTAATATGCCATCGCAAACAAAACGATCTGCATCCCATCCCACAATAATAATCAGCAGCGGTGCATAGCAGGCTGCTAAGTAGAATAGGGCATCTTTATATTTTTTTGTCTTCAACAATTCTGGAAGAACTATCCAATTGCTCATCAAAATAAAAAAGCCATAGATAGGCAAAAGAACTACCAGCATTCGAAGCCTCGGCACTCTCAAATCCTGAAGAAAATTATTTTTGAGTGCATAGCCTGTATAAAATTCAAAAAATTTTTCTCCTGATTTGGTTGAAAGAATCTGTTTGTATTCAGAAATGCGCCCATTAAGAACTTTAGTGAATGCAATATTTTGCCCCGAAATAAACAATAAATAAATAATACAAAGAGTCAAGGTCGCTCCAATGAGAAAATACTTTTTTCGTGGCGATGTAATTGGGTGCATCCATATTAAATACAATAATGGAAGAACCAAAAAGAACAACGACATTTCATGGACCATTATGGCAATTGTTACAAAAACGAAATAGGGCAAAGCCGGAATGTCTTTTTTGTCACAAAAATTATAAATGATCAGCAATAGACTTAGTATTAATAAATCGAAGTAACCAAGCAACGCACCCATTGCAATCAAAAAGGGAGATGATAAAAACAAAACTGCCATCACTTTTTGCATGATGGTCTGCGCTTTGTTCATAATAAAACGATAGAGCAGAAAGATTAACAGAAAATAAAAAAAATAGCTGAAAAAATTAATGATGCCAATGATTCTGTAATTATTATGGCCTTCAAAAAAAAGGGCAAGTGTGCCAATGAAGCCCCTCTTGATAAAGCCTTCACTATAGCTCCATAAATATTGACCTCTTGCATAAGCGCTTTCATATAGCGCAACGCCTTTAAGAACTTGGATGCCGATTATAACAATAACGATATACTTAAAATGCCTGTCAATTGCATTTGCAAATTTTTGATAAATGGATCCAGCTTGATTATTTCCAGCCATAGAAATTTTCGATTGTAAATATTATCTTGAAATTTGCAAGTGTGGCCATTTATTAATGGCTGTATTTTGCTTTGGTTAAGCCGAGCAATGTTTGCCGTTAGCTGTGCTGCGTTTCGGTCTTGAAAGTATATATATGCAATGATATTTCAAAATCATATATCTCCTGTTCAAGCATTATCTTGCAACCCTCAAATTTATTATGCCCGCGTTACAGTTTCAATTATTATCGACTGATATAAATTCAAAAGCCAGAGCTGGAAAGATAACAACCGATCATGGCGAAATTCTTACGCCCATATTTATGCCTGTTGGCACCGCGGGCAGTGTGAAAGCAGTAACACAACAACAGTTGAAAGAAATAAATGCGCAGATTATTTTGGGCAACACGTATCATTTGTATTTGAGACCAGGTCTCGATGTGCTTGAACAAGCAGGAGGGCTTCACAAATTCAACGGATGGGATAAACCAATATTAACTGACAGTGGCGGCTATCAGGTTTTTTCTTTGGCGGGAACAAGAAAAATTTCAGAAGAAGGCGTTATGTTTCAATCGCATATTGATGGTTCGAAACATTTATTTACGCCGGAAAAAGTGATGGACATTCAGCGATCGATTGGTGCGGATATTATCATGGCTTTTGATGAATGCCCGCCTTACCCAAGCGAATATGCGTATGCGGAAAAATCAATGCACCTCACACATCGATGGCTCGACAGATGTTTTGAGCAGTTTAATGCAACATCTAACAAGTATGGTTATGCGCAGAATCTTTTTCCGATTGTGCAAGGAAGCACATTTGCGGATTTGCGTAAACAATCTTGTGAATTTGCATCTTCCAAAAATGCAACAGGTAATGCGATTGGTGGTTTAAGTGTTGGTGAACCTGATGATATGCTGTATGAAATGTGCGAGCTATGTTGTGATAATCTGCCGAAAGAAAAACCGCGCTATTTAATGGGAGTGGGAACGCCATGGAATATTTTAGAGTGCATTGCTTTGGGGATTGATATGTTCGATTGTGTGATGCCAACGCGCAATGGAAGGAACGCGATGCTGTTCACTTCAAAAGGCGTTATTAATATTGATAATAAAAAATGGGAGAAAGATTTTTCTCCGATTGATGATGGGATTGATTCCGTGATCAGCAATTATTACAGCAAATCATATCTGCGACATTTGATGAAGAGCAAAGAGATATTGGGATTAACGATTGCAAGCGTTCACAATCTTGCATTCTATCTTCATTTAGTTGCAGAAGCGCGCAAACATATTTTGCAAGGCGATTTTTTGAGCTGGAAAAATGAACAGGTAGATATTTTGAAAACGAGATTGTGAGTTGTGAATGGTCAATGGTGAATAGTCAATGGTTCAAGAAACTCCGCTTCAGTAATTTTAAACCCTTTCTTGAAAATGGCTTTTGCTCTGCCTTCCAATATTCCCAGTTTACGTTTATGTGATTTTTTTTGCATGAAATATCCAACCACCTTTTTCTCCTTGCCATAAGTGACTTCAATTTCTTCGCCAGCTTTTACTTCTTCAATTATAGATGAAAATTTAGCTTTGAACTCACTAACACTCATCGTTTTCATGTTGAGTTTTTTAATAGTGAAATACAAGAATTATTTGTAAAGAAAATATGATTATAGAAAATGATGTCAATTTTTCTTCTGCGCAAAAAGCCACGGCAACAAATCCGGTTCAACAAGTGCTTTTTTATAGCTGTCATGACCAACGCCAGGATATTCGGTGTATTTCACATTAGCTCCTTCTGCTTTTAAAGTTTTATACATCAGTCTTGAATTGGAAACAGGCACTACGCGATCTGCAGATCCATGAAAGATCCAGATGGGAAATTTATCTGCATACAGATGTACCTGATCGGCATTGCCTGCACCGCAGATTGGAAATGCCGCAGCAAAAAAATGCGGTTTTCTCCAGAGCAGCTCGAATGTTGCAAAACCACCCATCGATAGGCCGCCAAGGTAAATGCGATTTGTGTCAACCGAATTATTTTTTACCAACTCATCTGTCAGGTTCAATAGCAATTGCATGGGCCTGATGGGAATCTTACTCGCTGGAAAACTATATCGCAACGAATCGGAAAATTTTGTGAATGAAATCGCGCCCCACAAAGAAGTAATAGGGCATTGCGGAAAAATTACAATCGCAGGATATTTTATGCGATTTCCAGAATCAAGAAATAAATCAGCGCCCCAAATAAGTTGCCGCTCATTGTCTTTCCCTCTTTGTGCAGAGCCATGCAGAAAAATAACCATCGGATATTTTTTTGCTGCATTATAATTTAAAGGATATAAAATCCGATAAGGCAAAGTATCAGTTCCTTCAACAAAATATTTTTTTTGATAGAGGCTTCTATTCTGTGCGTTTGAAATAGTAGTGGTGAACAATACACTAATAAAAAGTATTATTTTTTTTATTATCATAAAAATGCCGTTCTAAATGTAAAATGGTCAATGATGAAGATTTAAATCACCATTGACCATTCAATATGTAATACGCTTATTTCAGCGATTTGTTTAATATCTAAAAGACTAGTTTGCTTTCCATGTGTTGTTGCTATCATTCACATCTGGCAAATGTTTGTCAGGATCGATGACAACTTCCGTGACCTTTGAAGTGGACGGATAACGAAATTTCCAAACGCTTCCATGTTGCCATATTTCAACTGGTAAATTTTCTCTCGACACTTTTCCATTTTCTTCTTTCACCTCAATAGTAACGGGCATGGGTAACTGTTCTATATTTTCTATGGTGATGAGTGATCCTTTTGCAGGATCTCCCTGAACATATTCAACATCTTTAACACCTTGATCAATTTTCCATTTGTTTAAAAACCATCCTCTCCAAAACCAATCCAATGTTTCGCCGCTTGAGTTTTCCATTGCATGAAAAAAATCATAAGGAGTTGGATGTTTATAAGCCCAGTTACTGATGTAATAACGAAATGCACGATCAAATTTTTCTGGTCCTAAAATATCTTCCCTCAACAAATTCAAGCCCATGCCGGGTTTTGAATAAGCATCAGTACCCCAGTCTGCAGTAGTAAGCACATCAGGAATAGTAAGAATGCTTTCAGGTCTATAGATAGATGCAGCAGAAGAACGGCGATTTTCAGTCCGATCAAAAAACTCGCCGTGGTTAAAATCTTGCTCTTCCACTGAGTTGATAAAAGTGTTGAAGCCTTCATCCATCCATGCATATTTTCTTTCGTTGGATCCAACTATCATAGGAAACCATGTGTGACCAAACTCGTGGCTCGTAACACCATATAGACCAAACCTCGAAGCATTTGCAGAACAGAAAACGATGCCGGGATATTCCATTCCGCCAACGACGCCAGCCACATTAACTGCGCATGGATATGGATATTCAAACCATTGTTTTGAATATCCTTCTATCGCTCCTTTTGCAAATTCTGTGGATCGTTTCCATCCGTCTGCTCTGGCACTCTCGACTGGATAAACAGACATTGCCAGCGATTTTTTTCCACTCGGCAAATTCATTTTTGCAGCATCCCAAACAAAAGCTGTTGACGCTGCCCATGAAGCATCTCTCGCATTCGTGATTTTAAATTTCCATGTGATGCGATCTTTTGCAGGGCGCGATGATGGATCCGTTACTTCCTCTTCTGAACGTATCATCACAGTTTTATCACTTTCTTTTGCTTGTGCAAGTTTTTTTATTTGTTCTAAAGTAAGAACGTCTTGTGGGTTTTGCAATTCGCCCGATGCAACCACAATTTGTTTTGCAGAAGTATTGATGCTGAAATCATAATTTCCATATTCAAGATAAAATTCTCCTTGTCCGAGATAAGGAAGCGTGTTCCATCCAAGCACATTATCGAACACGCACATGCGCGGATACCATTGTGCGATTTCATACACCCATCCGTTTCTTGTCTGCAATCTCCCCATGCGATCGGTGCCATATTGAGGTATGTTGAATGAATACTCAATTTTGATTTGAATGGAATCTCCGTTCGACTTCATTGCTTTATCCAACAAAATTTGCATGCGCGTATCGCTGATGGAATAATTTGCTTTTTCTTCTTTGCTGCCTTCTAAAATGGTAACAGATTTTATATCATATCCCCCATCAAAATTTCTGTTTGCCCAACGACCACCTTCAATGGCAGTTACAGCAACGCCGCGTGATTGTGGACTGTAAATATTTTGATCTAGTTGTAACCAGAGGAATGGCAATTTTTCGGGACTGTTATTTTTATAAGTGATGATAACAGTTCCACTAAGTGAATTATTTACATCATCTAATGTTGCAGTGATTTTATAATCGGCGCGATTCTGCCAATACTTAGCGCCCGGAATACCGCTGGCGGTGCGGATTTCATCGCCGAAGGCTGGATAGAAGAATGGAGCGAATGCTTCATTCGCATCATATTTTGAAACTGATTGCGAAAAAGAACGAGAGCCTGCAAGCAAAAAAATGCTGAGGATAAGGAGCGAAAATTTGTTTTGCATGTTTGAACAGAATGAATTTTAAAAATGGCTAAAGATAACTTGCAGAAACAATTTTTGAAAATGATTTTTGATAATAAAATGTGAAGGAGGTTTGGACACAGAGAGCCACAGAGAAGACAGAGAACTACAGAGATTGTTTGAGAAACCTTCGACTCTCGAGGCGTGCCACGGTTTCAAA
>CAIYPC010000005.1 GCA_903927975.1 uncultured Bacteroidota bacterium
AATATTAATTTTATACTTACCGCTGCTATTAAGATAAAAATTATTCCTGTTACTAATTCAACTAAAAAATAGGTTGATGATATTGAGTATAATGGTCTGCCATAAAATGCAGATGCACTTCCACCTCTTACAAAATAAGGAGTTGCCAAAAGCATTAAATAGGAGAAATGTATTAACCCATAAGAAATCCAAACTGTCGCCGGATGTTCCTTACCTCCAAGCATAAAAAATAGTGCATTAAATGCAATCAAAAAGATTAGGTTTAAGGCAATCCAAAAAATATTTATTTTTTTCATAAAGATTGTACAATTTTACATTCGCTTAAGAATTTCTTGTTTTTTTGCTTCAAATTCCTCATTGGTAATTATTTCAAGCTCAAGCATTTCTTTTAATTGTTTGATTTTCTGAACAGGATTATCATTTGATGCACTATTTTCGGTTTGTGCCCCGGATTTTGCGGGAATATGCTCTGAAGGCACTTGTGGTGCCGGTTGTTTTGGTACAAATACTTGATGTGCCATTTCACCAAAAGCACCGCCAGCAGCGAAACCCATACCTAAACCTGCCCCCGCAGCAGCAACGCCGCCAGCTCCCGGATTATTAGCGAGGTCAGAAAGAATATTTACAGATTGCTGACGTGTCCAATCATCTCCAAGAATCCCAAAAACAGATTTATCGGCTTGTGCATTCCTAATCTTTGAAATAGCATCCATTCCTATTTCATCATATTTTTTCCTAATTTCATTGTCATCAATATCAATAGCGGCAATTGAAAATTTTGCTAATTTCAATCCATAATCATCAAGTATTTCCTTAATAAAGGGAGCTATTGCATCAGAAAATTCATCCAGCCGTGCATCAATACCTAAAAGTTCCTGAGTTTCCTCATTTAAGCGGACTACATTCGATAAAAATATACATCCGGAGCATCCAGCGATGTTAAGAGTGATAAAAAACCTGGTACGTGAAAGCACCATAGGCCTGCACCCGTCTTATTTTTCAGATCGTGCGGGAGCATTGGGTAAGGAGAAAAAATTACTGGAAGAGGTATCAGGCAGTGCGGTCAGTATCTCACGCCAGCACTATATAAAAATGAAAATGCCGCAGACCTATCGCTTGTTGATAGAGAACGGCATTAAAGAAGATTACAGCATGGGTTATGGCACCCATCTTGGGTTCCGGGCGGGCACAGGCAATTCGTTTTTTTGGTATGATGCCGAAAGGGACGCCATTACACCACTCCGTATTTATCCGTTTTGTTTCATGGATACTGCGGCTCATTTTGACGCGAAGCTTTCTGCGACAGAGGCGTTTGAGAAACTGGATGCAATGAGCAGGAAGTTGCACCAAGTTGGAAGTACTATGATCACGGTATTTCACAACTTCTCACTCGGCACCAGTGCAGAATGGAAAGGATGGCGCCAGGGGTATGAGCATTTTATGCAGGAGCAAACAGAAATTACAGAGAATAGTTTGATCGAATAATGATCTTTGAAATAGAATTTTAATAAAGAAAAGCAACAGAATGAAAATTAGGGCGATCATAACGGGTGTAACAGGCATGGTAGGCGAGGGAGTACTCCTGGAATGTCTCGCGAACTCTGATGTAGAAGCAGTACTGGTGATCAACAGGCGGCCGTGTGGTGTGATACATATTAAGCTGAAAGAAATAGTGCACAAAGATTTTTTCAACATCACTCCCGTTGCAGATCAATTGACCGGTTATAATGCTTGTTTTTTCTGTCTCGGTGTTTCATCCATCGGTATGAAGGAACCGGAATACAAGCACCTTACTTATGACCTCACCCTGCACATCGCAGGCATACTGGCTACACAAAATCCTGTTATGACCTTTTGCTATGTATCAGGAGCCGGGACTGATAGTACTGAGAATGGGAAAAGTATGTGGGCGCGTGTAAAAGGAAAAACCGAGAATGATATCATGAAGTTGCCGTTCAGGAAGGCTTATATG
>CAIYPC010000006.1 GCA_903927975.1 uncultured Bacteroidota bacterium
GCAAACCAAAAATACTCACATTCCATAGTTTTTTCAGTAATAAATTGCATAGGATAAGGAAATGATACATGTAAAAACGTAAAATACCGCTGATTGTTACGTGTTCAAACATCAATTTGGTTATTTATCCTTAAATTGCACATAACCAAAATTTAATACTTATGAGAGGGTTCTTCCTTCTGGCATTATTATTTTTTGCCTCAAGCGCCGTAGTTTTAGCGCAGAATGTAGTTTCAGGAAAAATAATTGATTCTAAAACCAATGCTCCTCTGGCAGGCGTTTCAGTAAGAGTAAAATCAACCAAGAAAGGCACTACCACCAATAACGAAGGCATATTTAAGATACAGGCAAATCCAACCGACGTATTGGAGATAAGTGCTATTGGTTACAGAAGCCAATCGGTCAGCATTAATAACATGACTGACATTTCAATCACTTTTGAACAAATCTCAACCGACCTAGGTGAAGTGGTTGTGGTGGGTAGCCGCGGTGCACCTAGAGTAAGAACCTAAAGCCCTGTTCCTGTTGATGTAATCAAGATAAATCAAGTTGGGGAAGCAACAGCAAAAATGGATTTGAGTTCTATTTTAAATGTAGCTGCGCCTTCTTTCAACTACAATAAACAAAGTGGTGCTGACGGTGCTGATGCAATCGATCTCGGGACATTGAGAGGGCTAGGGCCTGATCAAACGCTTGTATTAATAAATGGAAAACGCAGGCACCAAACCGCGTTTGTAGCATTATTTGGAACAAGAGGTCGCGGCGCTTCAGGAACTGACTTAAATGCAATACCTGAAGCAATGATTGATCGTGTAGAAATATTACGTGACGGGGCGTCCGCTCAATATGGGTCCGATGCCATTGCGGGTGTTATCAATATTATCTTGAAAAAAGATATCAATCATCTTACTATTAATACAGGGTGGAGCGGCTATAATGATCATAAATACAATTCCCTAAATAGTTTTGACCCAACACAATTTGAAACAGGTAGCAAAATAGATGGCAATACTGTTTCATTGGGCATCAATTATGGTTTGGCAATTGGTAAAAATGGCGGTTATATAAATTTTGGTGGCAATTTCTTATCTCAGGGCAAGACTTTTAGAGAAGTGCCCGATACCAATGTTTCTACAAATCCAAAGGCTTTACCATTTTATGCAGTGAGGCGTGCATTTGGAGATGCTTCGGTAGCGGAAGGCGGTGCGATGTTTAATTCAGAAATTCCTATTGCAGGAACGAAGACGACATTTTATTCTTTCGGTGGCTACAATTATAAAAATTCAAACGCTTATGCATTTTCAAGAAATTACCCCGACCACCCTGAAAAATTTCCAACTGATGCGGAAGGAAATATAGTTAATGTTCCAGGCATCATGCATACTACCAGCGACGGATCGATATTCTATGATCCGATTGAAGATGTTCATATCACTGACATGTCCCTTGCTGCTGGTATTCGGGGAACTACGCACAACGATTGGGATTGGGATATAAGTAACACAATTGGCTATAACAATTTTCATTATTATGGTGATAGAACTTTCAACGCTTCATTTCCAGTTGGTTCTCAAACAACACAAACACATTTTGATGATGGTGGATTTTCTTTTCTTCAAAATACACTTAATGCAGGTATGAGCAAGCGCTTTGCATCTGTTGCAAAAGGTCTTACACTTTCATTCGGTGTTGAATATCGTTATGAACAATATAAAATCTACGCAGGCGAAGACGCGTCGTGGAAAAATTATGGATCTTATTTTGTTTCGGGAGGCGACACCACTTACAAAGTTTCAGGGGCCCAAGGTTTTCCAGGATTTGAACCAGCTTCTGTGCCAGGCAGTTCAGTGCCAGGCGATGCGGTGAATGCAAACAGATCAAATTTTGGCGCTTATGCAGATGCAGAAATAGATTTGACAAAAGAATGGCTGGTTGATTTGGCCGTTCGTGCGGAAAACTATAATGACTTCGGTTTCCTGAGCACCTATAAATTAGCCACTCGATATAAAGTGTCAGATAATTTCAATCTTCGTGGCTCCGCAAGCACAGGATTTAGAGCACCTTCATTGCAACAAATCAATTTCAGCAACACTTTTACAACTGCAGGTGTTGCAGGCATCAGCTATGTAAAGATTGCTCCGAATTATGGACCGATTGCGAAAGCAGCGGGAATACCAAATCTGAAACAGGAAAAATCAGTGAACGCAAGTCTTGGTTTTGCATGGAAGCCGGCAAAGGGCCTAACGATTACTACAGATGGTTATATGGTGAAGATAAAAAACAGGGTTGTGTTATCAGGTGAGTTTGATAACACTACATCAACGCTTGCTCCAATCCTAAATTCGTTGAACATTAGCGACGTTGAATTTTTCACCAATGCTGTGAACACAACGAACCTAGGAGTCGATGTGGTTGTAGATTATACAAAAAAATGGAACAAACAGTCATTCAAAATTTTATTGGCTGGCAATTTACAGCATATGACCATAGACAAGATAAATGTACCTCCAGCGCTTAATAGTTCATACTTTGACCAACAGAAATTTTACAGCACAAGAGAACAGGCATTCCTTCTTGCCTCAGCTCCCAATGCGAAGTTTAGTTTGTCTCTAGATTATACGATAAAGAAATTCGGAATTGGTGCTCGATTTACCTATTTCGGCAAATTGACAACGCAGGGCTTTGGTTATTCTGGCGCGCCGGGTGTAGCAGACGGCAGTGGCCTTCCTGGGGATCCTGAAATTTCTGGAGATGCAGGAGGTTACAATCCTTATGTTGCCACTGATGATGGCACAACAACAGTTCCAGAAAATTTTGTCTTTCATCCTAAAGTCACAACAGATATTTACTTGTCATATAAATTCTGCAAGAGCTTTACATTGTTTACAGGAGTTGATAACATTTTCAATGTTCATCCAAACCAATCTGTTGTCCCAAATGCAAGATATTCGTCTGCATACGATAGTGAATCCGGCGGGCCTTTCGATTCAGTCCAAATGGGTTATAATGGGATGAAATTATTTGCCAAGCTTGCATTTAATTTTTAGTGCTTATATAAGAAATAAAATAAAAGCCACGCATTTGCGTGGTTTTTATTTTATTCACCGATTAAGACCTAGAGTTCATCTATTATCAATTCAAAACAACAGCTACATGATGTTTTAACGGCTGGTCTTGCAAAAAGAATAATAGCTTTGTTTCAAACGGATTAATTATTTTTAATTAGTAGCGATAATTATGAAATTTAATAAAGTCATCTTACAGGTTATTGTGCATGTGGCTGCATGGCTTTGTTTTTTGATGTTGCCTTTTGTATTATTCTCACGACCGAGAGATGCTTCGTTCATACCAGAACAATATATCTCTACATATTTTGTACTTACTAATTTTTTGTACATCAGTTTTTACTATTTCAATTATCATTTTCTAATCCCAAAGTTGCTTGCACAAAAAAAAGTAACGACGTACACATTAATTATCGTTGGCTTTGTAATTTTCTTCGGCGTTTTCCCTCGGTTTTATCGTCACCTCAGTGAGGACTTGCATATTTTACCGCCCAATCCCTGGCAAATAAACAGGCCTCCGCATTTCGCACCGCCGCTTTTATCGGGTGGATCGATTGCTATTTTCTTATTGGTCTTTGTGATCAGTACAGGGGTTAATGTGGTTGCGCAATGGTTCACTTCAGAGCAGAAAAACAAAGAAATTGAAAATGAAAAACTCAATACAGAATTATCGTTTCTCAAATCACAAATCA
>CAIYPC010000007.1 GCA_903927975.1 uncultured Bacteroidota bacterium
CCGATTTCGTATTATATATATTCTTTCCAGAGAGAAAACAGATTCTGACATTCATTATGGTAGAATCGATGAAGAGAAATGTAAAACAATATTAGCAAGCACTATTGATCCAAAAAATATTCAGGCATTCTTTTTATGCGGACCTGAAGAAATGATTTTTTCGATCCAATCTTATTTAGAAAAAATTGGAATCGACAAACATAAAATTCATTTTGAATTATTTAATATCGAAGGAAATCAGCAAAAAAAGATAGCGCCTATTACCCAAACAATTGATAGCAGTATTTTAAGCAACGTTACTGTTATACAAGATGGAAGGTCGCTCAACTTTATGCTATCCTACCATGGGAATAACTTACTCAATGCTGCTCTAGAAACTGGCGCAGACTTGCCATTTGCCTGTAAAAAAGGAGTTTGTTGTACCTGCAAGGCAAAATTAATAGAAGGTGAAGTTGAAATGGATCGAGTATATGGATTAGAACCAGAAGAAATTGATCAGGGATATATTCTTACTTGCCAAGCCCACCCCAGGTCTGAGAAATTAGAAGTTGATTATGATATTTAATAAGCTTGTTAGAGATATTAATTACTTAATCGTTTTGTTTAATTAAATTTAATAGTAAGCTTTTTTATGGGAATAAATTTAGAAGAACAGTTTCAGCAAAAGATTGACCAAGAAATCAAGATTGAGCCAAAAGACTGGATGCCCCAGAAATATCGCCATACTTTAATTCGACAAATAAGTCAACATGCACATAGCGAAGTAGTAGGAATGCTTCCAGAAGGTAATTGGATTTCAAGAGCTCCTAGTTTAAAAAGAAAAGCTATTCTTCTGGCAAAGATTCAAGATGAAGCTGGTCATGGATTATATCTCTATTCTGCAGCTGAAACACTTGGAATTTCAAGAGATGAAATGTATGAGCAGTTGCATTCAGGTAAAGCAAAATATTCATCCATTTTTAATTATCCAACTCTCACTTGGGCCGACATGGGAGCAATAGGCTGGTTGGTAGATGGTGCAGCCATTCTAAATCAAGTACCACTTTGTAGAACCAGTTATGGACCTTATGCGAGAGCTATGATTCGGGTTTGCAAAGAAGAAAGCTTTCATCAACGTCAAGGTTTTGAAAGTTTATTAGTTTTAAGCAAAGGAACAGAAGATCAAAAAAGAATGTGCCAGGAAGCAATCAACCGTTGGTGGTGGCCTTGTTTGATGATGTTTGGCCCTCCAGACGATCAGAGCCCCAATACAATTCAAAGTATGCAATGGAAAATTAAGCGCTTTTCAAATGATGAACTGAGGCAGAAATTTGTGAACATGATTGCAGAGCAAATTAAAATTTTAGGGATGACCTTGCCTGATCCGGATTTAGAATGGAACGAAGAAACCATGCAATACGATTTTGGAAAAATAAATTGGGAAGAATTAAAACAAGTGATACAAGGTAATGGCCCTTGCAATAAAGAAAGAATGGATGCGAGAAGAAAAGCCTGGAATGATGGCGAATGGGTTAGAGATGCAGCCAGTGCTTATGCAGCTAAGCATTCAAAACAATTATAAAACCACTCAATTTTAATATATGAAAACATTTATCAGAAAGTTTTTCTATGGAGATTATGGTGAAGAAAAAAATATAGCTACCGAACATAATCCTTCCAGGCAAACAATTAATGAATGGCCACTATGGGAAGTCTTCATAAGAAGCAAACAGGGATTAGATCATAAACATGTCGGAAGCCTACATGCGGCAGATGCAACAATGGCAATGGAAAACGCCAGAGATGTTTATACACGCAGAAATGAAGGAATAAGTATTTGGATAGTTGAGAGTAAAAATATTCATGCAAATAATCCTGATGATGCTGATGCATTGTTTGATCCAGCTAACGACAAAATATATCGGCATCC
>CAIYPC010000008.1 GCA_903927975.1 uncultured Bacteroidota bacterium
CAGAAAAAAGAGCAAAAATAAATTTGCCATCTTATGCATTTGAGCAAACAGTTTTGTGGGTGGATCCTGTAGTTAATATCCCGCAGCAAAACATTTTTGTAGTTGATAATACAAACAACAATATCCCAACAACCGTCACCCAAAATATTTCTCCTCAAAATAATGTTATGAGAAAAGATAAACTTATTGATCAGATTAAAGAAGTGTTAGAGAACGCTTCTGGTATTGATATGAACGGCGTTACGCCCGATATGAATTTTATTGAAATGGGTTTTGATTCATTGTTGCTCACTCAAGTTGCGTTGAATCTGAAAAAAGAATTCAAATTACCAATCACATTCAGACAACTGAATGAAGAATATAGCAGCCTTGATTCGCTAGCAGCATTTTTAGATGCGAGCCTTCCGAAAGATCAAGCGCAGCCAATTGCGCAACCTGCACAAACAAATTATTCAGGCACTCCTTCCGCAAATAATAATTCTGCAATGGGATTAATTTCTCAACAGATACAATTGCTCGCTCAGCAAATAGCAATGATGCAAGGCAATGGCAATGCAACTTCGCAGCCTGTTGCAAATGCAGCTCCTGCAATTACAGCAGCACCTATTGCAAAAAAATCTTTAGAGTTAGAAGTTTCTGCAGAAGAATTGGTTGAATTAAAAAAACCATTTGGTGCAACGGCCAAGATTGAAAAGCAATCAACACAACTGAGTGCAAGACAGAAGGCGTTTATAGAAAACCTGATAAAACAATACACCGAAAAAACAAAGAGCAGTAAAAATTATACGCAAGAGCATCGTTCATATATGGCCGATCCGAGAGTGGTAACAGGATTTAGACCAGCAACAAAAGAGATTGTGTATTCGCTTGTTGTTAATAAATCAAAAGGCAGTAAAATTTGGGACATTGATGGCAATGAATATATTGATGCGCTCAATGGTTTTGGATCAAACTTTTTTGGCTATCAACCAGAGATAATAACAAAAGCCATTCAACAGCAAATTGAAAATGGATATGAAATAGGACCGCAGCATGAACTCGCTGGTCCAATATGTAAACTTGTTTGTGAATTTACTGGTCTTGACAGAGCAGCATTGTGCAATACAGGATCTGAAGCCGTTCTCGGTGCAATGCGTATCGCGAGAACGGTTACTGGAAGATCGACCATTGTTGCGTTCAGCGGATCATATCATGGCATTGTTGATGAAGTGATAGTTCGTGGCACAAAAAAATTAAAATCATTTCCTGCTGCGCCGGGCATTATGCCAGAAGCAGTTCAGAATATGTTGATATTAGATTATGGTACTGATGAAAGTTTGCAGATCATAAAAGAAAGAGCGCATGAATTTGCGGCTGTGCTTGTTGAGCCGGTGCAAAGCCGCAGGCCTGAATTTGTGCCGATAGAATTTTTAAAAAAATTGAGAAAGATAACTGAGGAGTCAGGAACTGCATTGATTTTCGATGAAGTGATAACCGGTTTCAGGATGCATCCGCGTGGCGCACAAGGAATGTTCGGCATTCAGGCTGATCTCGGCACTTATGGAAAAGTAGTGGGGGGTGGGATTTCAATTGGTATTATTGCCGGAAAAAAATCTTTCATGGATGCGTTGGATGGAGGTTTCTGGCAATATGGTGATGCATCAACTCCTGAAGTTGGTGTAACTTATTTTGCGGGAACATTTGTTCGCCATCCTTTAGCGCTTGCTGCTTCAAAAGCATCTTTGGATTACATGAAAGAAAAAGGCCCGGCGTTGCAACAAGGTATTAATGATAAAGCAAAAAGACTTGCTGATGGAATGAATGCGATTTGTATTAAAAATAATCTTCCATTTTTTATTCCGCAGTTTGGCTCTTTGTGGAAAATAAAATTCAAGGAAGATATTCCATTCGGTGAGTTGTTATTTGCGTTGATGCGTTTTAAAGGCATTCATATTCTTGATGGTTTTCCGTGCTTCATGACCGAAGCGCACACTATAAATGAAGTGGATACCATAATTCGTAAATTTGAAGAAAGTGTGAATGAAATGATTGAAGCAGGTTTCTTTGCTTCGGCAGTTGCTTCTAAAAATGGAAATGGATTAATTGCTTCACACAAAAAAGAATTAACAGAAGAACCACCTGTTCCAGGCGCCAGACTTGGAAAAGATATAGATGGAAATCCGGCATGGTTTATAACCGATCCAAACAGACCGGGGAAATATATGCAGGTGAAATAAAAAATTATTATTTGAGTACAGAAAATATACATAACAATTTAGTACCGATTGATTTTGATCCATTTGCAGGGAATGAGATTGTAGAGGTAGTGCCTGCAATCGAGCCACAACTGGAAATATGGGCGTCTTATTTAATCGGAGGTGAAGATGCAAACAAATCGTATAACGAATCGGTGTCACTTCTTCTTACAGGAATATTTGATCTCCATTCGATGCAACTTGCATTGGAAGAATTAACAAAGCGCCATGATGTGCTTAGATCGGCATTCAGTGCAGATGGGAGGCAAATATTCATTTACAAAAATTTGCCACTGAATTTCTTTTTTGCAGATCTGTCTGATAAAAATTCTCAAGATCAGCAA
>CAIYPC010000009.1 GCA_903927975.1 uncultured Bacteroidota bacterium
AAAATCAGCCTGATAAAAAATTGAATACGATTGTATCTCTATTTTCGATTGCATACATGGTGTTTTCATTTTTATTATTGAGACCCTTTTTGGGAAACCTTTTAATTCCCGTAATTATTTATACGATTGTAATTCTGACCATGTTTCATGCAAGTGTGCAGGCGTTTAATTTCAGCAAACAATCATTTGGAAAGCTGTGTATTTTTGGCGCAGCAATATTTATCATATCAGATTCAATGCTCGCGGCAAATAAATTTTATCATCCTTTTGCAGGTGCTGAGATTTTGGTGATGCTCACATATTCATTAGCCCAGTTGCTGATTGTGATTGGCGTGACGAGATATTTGAATTCTGTGAATAACGATTAACTTTATAATGATTGTGTAATTTAGTTTTGATGATGCACATCGCTGAATGGAATTACAATCGTACAAGAGTGCGACGCAAGAAAAGCCTAATAGTAGTAATACCGCTCGGCTCACAAAAAAAATCGCACGAGGAGATTCAAAATTTATAAACAGATTTATCCATGATACAAACAGATTTTTTAGTGATTGGCTCTGGCATTGCCGGATTGAGCTATGCAATGAAAGTGGCACAACATCACCCTGATAAAAAAGTGTTGGTGATTACGAACACGCAGGCTGATGAAACAAACACAAAATATGCACAAGGCGGAATCGCTGGCGTTACAGATTTGGAGAAAGACAGTTACGACAAACATATTCAGGATACGTTGATTGCAGGAGATGGATTATGCAATCCAAGAACGGTTGAGATTGTTGTGACAGAAGGACCAGAAAGGATACAAGAAATTATTGATTGGGGAACACGTTTTGATAAAGATGCAGAAGGCGATTATAAACTTGGTAAAGAAGGTGGGCACTCTGAATTTCGCATTCTTCATCACAAAGATGTGACAGGAAAAGAAATTGAACGCGCATTGCTTGATACAGTTTATAAGCAAAAGAATATTGAAATCATCAAACATTGTTTTGTGGTTGATATCATCACGCAGCATCATCTTGGATATCTTATCACAAAATCAACACCGGATATTGAGTGTTACGGTGTGTATGCACTCAACCTTCGTACGAATCAGATTGAAAAAATAATTTCACGTATTACGCTCTTTGCAACTGGAGGTAACGGTCAGGTGTATCGCACAACTACGAATCCAAAGATTGCAACTGGTGATGGTGTGGCAATGGTTTATCGCGCAACAGGCAGGATTGAAAATATGGAGTTCATTCAATTTCATCCAACAGCTTTGTTTGAACCAGGAATCAGTCCATCGTTTTTGATCACGGAAGCTGTTCGTGGTGATGGAGGAATTCTTCGAAATAAAAACGGCGAAGCTTTCATGGAAAAATATGATGAGCGAAAAGATTTGGCGCCACGCGATATTGTTGCCCGCGCCATTGATAATGAAATGAAAAAAGCGGGGACTGAACATGTGTATCTCGATTGTCGCCACATGGACAAAGAAAAATTTGTTGAGCATTTCCCGAACATTTATGAAAAATGTAAATCAATTGGAATTGATGTAATGCAACATTTAATACCAATTGCTCCGGCAGCGCATTATAGTTGCGGCGGTATTAAAGCAGATGAGTGGGGGAAAACATCCATCAAATTTTTATATGCCTGCGGCGAATGCGCATCTACGGGGCTTCATGGCGCAAACCGATTAGCGAGCAATTCATTATTGGAAGCGCTTGTATTTAGTCATCGTTGTTATTTGGATAGTGTGCAAAAAATAAATGAAGTAGAGTTCAAAGAAAATATACCCGACTGGAACGAACAAGGAACTACGCAGCCAAAAGAAATGATCCTCATCACGCAAAGCGTGAAAGAATTGCAATTGCTGATGAGCGATTATGTTGGTATTGTTCGCACAGACATGCGCTTGCAAAGAGCTTTGAAACGATTGGATCTATTACATGAAGAAATTGAAACATTATATGAAACAACTTCTGTTTCGCCACAACTTTGCGAAGCAAGAAATTTAATTACTGTTGGTTATCTCATCGTGAAAGAAGCACAGTTCAGAAAAGAAAGTCGTGGGTTGCATTTTAATACATATCATACAGGGAAAAGTGAGCTATTGCAGAATATTGTTTTATGATTTTTTCACGCAGAGGCGCAGAGAGAAACTAATATTAATCGCAATTTGTCTTTGAAGAAATATTCTCAATTTCATTCCCTTTAATATCATATTTGAATGTTTCCATTCGTTTGCAATTCTTATTACGAGAATATTCAATTTCTTTTACTTTTTTGTCTCCATCGTACCAAGTCTCTTTATATACAAACGAATTGATTTTATCTTCCTTTGTTTCTTTTGTTAGATTTCCATCTTTCACACACTTCGTGCAAGAAACAGTATCGCCCTTTGAATTAATTCCATAAGTAAGTATTTTCTTATGATTTGAATAAATAATCATCAATGTTTCGTTAGTTATTCCATCTAATCGGCTATACAATTCTTCCATCAAACCCCCATTTTTATAATATAAAGATGTAATCAATGTTGTATCATACTCTCGCTTCGGCTTCTTATCATAATAATGAGCAACTATACTATCCGCATTCCATCCTCGTGGATTTGCTTTTGGAATCCTGTAAATTTCCATTCTTCTAATTTCCTGATTCAGGTTATTGTATATCCTTTTTGTCACTGCATCACATACGCTATCCGAATAAATAATTTCTTCTTTAAGATTTCTTTTGATGTCATACTTCATTATTCTTTCTTTGGAAAGCTTATTGTGTTCCAAAACCTGAATAGTCTTTTCATCTTTTAAATTATTTACAGTATCATAAATTCTAAGAATGAAAGATTTAAAAACACTTGCGATTTGATTATGAAAATAAATTGTCTCAGTCTGATAAGTAGTATCTAATAAACCAGATTTTGAATAAGTGTTTGTTTCATTTTCTGTGATAGTAACTTCCCATTTTTCTTCTGTAGTCGACTGAAGCGTTTGCTTTTTATTTTTATTGTTACAAGAAACCAGAAGTGTTATTAAGAATAAAAAATTTAAAAGTCTCATATATTTTATAATACAAAAATATTTATATCAAGAAGTTAATGATTACTAATATCAAAATATCTTGACAAATAAAATGAATAGTCTTTTTTCTGCTCTCTAATTGTTAAATCCATTTCATTATTTAGTTTTTTAATGATTGCATAATAGTTTGTGTCCTCAAAGGTTTTTGCTGAACTTCCGCCGTAATATAAAATCGTCAAAATTCCTTTTTTGAATGACCAATTGAAATTCTCAAACAGCATGGAAGAGTTAGCAACTGAACCTGTGCCATCATTTTTAAAAGATATAGTTGGACAAACATTAAGCTGTGTCATAATGCCGTTGCCAGAGGTTGAACACATAACCCAATTCCCAAGAATGTTCTTGTTATCTGTATTTTTAAAACTATCAAGTAATATTTCTTTCTCGCTCCTAGATGCATTTTCATTGCAAGAGATTATTGCAAGAACACAAATCGAAAACAAAATCATTTTCATTATTCCTTATGTTTATCAAATCAAAAATCACGGTCAAGATTAATTTTAAAGAATAGTTGCACTCCTATTTTTCTTTCTAAACCAAAAATACAGCGGCACTCCTGTCAGCATCAAAGCCATGCCAATCGCGGCTTCGCGAGGACGGGCAAAAATGGTATTGAAAAATAATACAGCACTGAAGATTACAACAATTGCAGGAACGATTGGATAGCCCCACACTTTATATGGCCTTGGTGCATCGGGCATTGTTTTCCTCAATATAAAAACACCAAGCGCAGTTGCACCATAATAAATAAACACTGCAAAAATTATCATGTCTGTGAGTTGATCAAACGTGCCGGATAATACAAGCAGACAAGCCCAAATTCCCTGATACCACATTGAAACGGCTGGCACATCTGATTTATTTAATTTGCCAACTGAAGAGAAAAACAATCCTTCTTTTGCCATGGCATAATACATGCGGCATGCGGCAAGAATTGTTGCATGTGTTGCGCTTAATGTTGTGATGCAGATCATCACAGAAATAAAGATCACACCTCCGCCTCCCCAAAATTGTTTCACCGCTTCAACCGCCGCAATGCTGTCTTGAGACTTATAAATTGCTTCTAGTTGCGGAACAGAAAGCAACGACAGATATGCGGTGTTCACCAATAGATAAATGGTGATGATGATGAACACACCAACAATAATCCCAATCGGCATATTTTTTTTCGCATTCTTCACCTCGCCGCCAATGTAGCCAACGGAAGCCCAGCCCTGATAAGCCCAGAACGCTGCAAGCATCGCTGCAAATATTGCGCTGAAAGTTATGGGCTGATTATTTGTCGTCCTCATATCAAATGCACGATGAACATCTGCATGCCCACTGCTCAATCCGAAAATGATAATGATAAAAATTCCGATGAAAACCAGTGACAAAATAAATGTGCTCACGCCAGCACCTGTTTTCACTCCTTTCGTGTTAATCCATGTGAACAACAGAATTATAAAAATGGCAAGAAGCTTTACGTTGAAACCTGCGAATGGATAAAATTCTCCAGCGATATTAAAATTTTCCAGCGATGCAAAAACTGCTGGCATGTGAATGATGCCATTCAGCGATTGCGCAAAAATATATGCGAGCGATGAAATAGCGGCAGTCTCAATCACCGTGAAGCACGACCATCCGAAAATGAATGCAAAAAACTTATTATAAATTTTCTGGTAATAAATATATTCTCCACCTGTTTCTGCCAGGAGTCCCGCCACTTCTGCATTGCTGAGCGCACCAAACAAACTGATGATGCCGCCAAGCACCCAGCAGATGAGTACCCAACCAGATGAATGCAGCTCTGCAGTCATTGGTGCAATTTTTTTATATACGCCGGAACCGATGATGTTTGCAACACACAAAATGATGACCATGCCAAGACCTAATGATCTTTTTAATTGCCGCGATGACTCCATGAAAAAAATTAGAGATGAAAAATCTAGAACCTTGTTTTCTAAATATAGAAAAGAATTCGCGAATGAGAGGAGAGATTTTTATGTATCAAACAGTATTGCTACTATTGAACAGCCGTTGCCCGTCCGTACCGGCACGGGCGGACGTCGCACTCTTGTACAGCTGGAATTTTACTGAGCGCTTTATTAATGGCGAGTAGCCTTTATTATGCCAAATGATTTTCTTTAATAACCCGACATCCCTCTTGTCTTAGGGCAGCCCATTCTGGAAGGTGCAGCGCAGGAAGAAAACAAAATAACCCCAAAAACTAAAATAGCAAGGCTGTAAATGACGATCAATTTCTTTTTCATTGTATAGTTATCTAATTCAATAACGAAAATTTTGGCTGCAAAGTTTGCTGGGGTTTGTTAATAGCAAAAAAAATAAAAAATTTTTTAGAAATTGGAACCTATTGAAATTTGTTGGAAAGGATAAATCTCATTCAAACAAACCTAAAAAAATTCCTAAATTTGAAATCATGAAAATAGCACTTCAGTATATTAATGATAAGAATGGCAAACCTCAAGCCGTTCAAATGCCAGTTGGCGAATGGGAAAAAATCCTATCCCGTCTCAAAAAATCTGAGCAAGTGCTGCGAATTAAATCCGATCTCAAAATTGCCTTGAAACAGGTTGAATCATTAAGAAAATCAAAAGTAAAAAAGCAGGCCCTAACCGATTTTCTAAATGAGTTATAAAATCATTCCAGTTGACAAATTCAAGAAGGAAGCTAAGCGATTAATAAAAAAGTATCCTTCTCTCAAATCCGAATTGGATGAACTGGGAGAAGCGTTATCATCTCAGCCAACAATAGGCACTGCATTGGGAAATGAGATTTACAAAATAAGAATCGCAATCAGGAGCAAAGGCAAGGGCAAAAGTGGAGGCGCTCGTGTCATCACTTATATAATCACATCTCAGAAAGAAGTTTACCTGCTTACAATCTATGACAAAGCAGAATTTGATACTATTGATGACAAAACGCTTCGAAGGATTATAGAAACAATTCCCACAAAAAAATAAATTGAAGAATTTTTGATTGATGAACAGATTATTTTTTTATCCATAAAAAATATCATTCATATCAGTTTCTATAATAAAATCATAAAAATGTAAAAAGTGCTATCTATTATCTTGGATCAATATCAAACCTACCCTCAACAATTGTATCTTCAATTTATCCCTTCAACGTTGCGCCCAAAACCAATAAACCCCGAGATTGAAAAAAATATTTGTCTTGCCGTTGCTGCTAATAACAAATCAAATATTTGCACAAGATCATACAGCAATAGGATACACAGGAGCTGCTTTAAATTCAAGTTATAGTGTACCCGGCGGGCTGGCCTTTTATGTGGGAAAAGATATTTTCAAAACTCCCAATTCTTCCTTTTCAGTTTCAACAAATTTTGAGCTTGGCATTCAGGATAAAATCGGAACCGGACTTATTATCCCTCTATTCCTTTTTTTAGACCAAGGTGGGAGTGCTTCAAATGTCAACACTGACAATATAAATGGAGGTACGATCCATCTTTTTACTGAATTGCCTTTATTACTTCATTATAATTATGGCTTGGGATCTAATAAAGATTCAGAGAAAAGATTTGGCTTTTATATTGGCGGCGGCATGAGCTATACGATAACCGGTTATGGCGACACTGCAGGATATTCCCGAAGCACTTCCTTCTTTGGGTGTGTGATGGATGGTGGCGTAAGATTTAAGAGAGATACGGATATTAATTTTGCGTTTATAATTCCTTTGCAACAGCCGATTGGGCAGATCAGTCATCCGCTATTTTTTGAATTGACGTTGTTCAAATATTTCTAATGAAAATGAAATTTTAAGATAGAGAACGAATAAAAATATTTTTAAACCATTTTATGAAACACACAACAATTTGTCTTTCCATTTTATTGCTAAATTTTTTAAGCTTTAGCAAAGTCGATCATACTTTTCTTTCAAAAGAGATATCACAAGACAGGAGCAATTTCAAATTATCATACGTTTCTGTTGGGTTTGGTTCAAATATGGATGAAATGCAGCCGGTATTTAAAGTAAACGGTACAAGATTTATTTACACTTCTGAAGAAATTTGGATTTTTAAATCAATCTAGGATGGTCTCAACCCGTGGCACGTGAAAACAAAGAACTAATTTTGCGCTTATGAAGCATTTTTTAATATCATTCTTGCTAGTCTTGGTGCTGAAGGTGCACGCACAAAAAATATCTGGCGAATATGACTATTTCGATGATGATTCATTAGTCCATTATCAATTACAAATTAATAGCAATGGCACTTATCATTTTAGCAACGCAGCTTGTTTGACTTTTAAGGAATCAACTGGAAGCTGGAGATTAATGACTGACACAATTATATTAATCAGTAAATACCAATCTGATGACATCAACTTAAAAGTCAAAGAATCCTTTAAGGAAAATCAGGATGTCGATTTTGGCATATTAAGAAAATTCAACGGGCAACCAATTCCCAATGCAATATTGTTTATTGATGACGATACCTCGAAGTGGTATGACCTTCTTGCCAAAGATTATAAACTTGAATCTTTGAAGGCAAAGAGCTTCTCATTATTTGTAGGAAAATATACAACCAAAAAATATTTTATAAAAAATCTGCGTGCTAACATTTTTGATATTGCCTTAGATTTTGATGCTGACATTAATGACTATTTATTTATGAAAGGTGAAAAATTAATCATTGAAAAAGAGGGACTTCGTACGCTTGGGGAATATCAAATAGTTTTAAAGAAAGCATTGGCGAATTAATCGTTCCGCGGTTTGAACCCTTAGCATGCACTTGCCGCTTTTGCCGAAATACATTCAACTGTACAAGAGTGCGACGCAACGGCTGCTTAATAGTAGCAACCCGCTGGGTTCACAAAAAAAACTTACACAATTAGATTGTTCAAAATCAACAGGATTCTTTGTTGAAATTTTGCTTATTCTCACTCAAAATAAATTTGCTTTTTTTCTATCCACCACTTATCAACAGCCCGAATTTGAATTAATCATTTTAGTGTAGGTTTGTCGCTACTAAAAACAAGAACTGTGCGATTAAAGAGCCTCGACATAAAAGGATTTAAAAGTTTTGCTGATAAGACACATATAAATTTTGATGAGGGCGTAACGGGCATCATCGGACCAAATGGCTGCGGAAAGAGCAATATCATTGATAGCATCCGCTGGGTGATCGGTGAACAAAAGATAAGCCACCTGCGATCTGAAAATCTGGAGAGCCTTGTGTTCAACGGCTCCAAAAACCGCTCTGCCAGCGGGCTTGCGGAAGTGAGCCTCACTTTTGAAAATACAAGAAACCTATTGCCGACAGAATTCAGCACGGTGACGGTTACACGTAAATTCTATAAAAGCGGCGAGAGCGAATATCGCCTCAATGATGTTTCATGCCGGTTAAAAGATATCCAAAATCTTTTTATGGACACGGGCATCAGCACCGACAGCTACGCCATTATTGAGCTGGGCATGGTGGATGATATTATTAAGGACAAAGAGAATAGCCGCCGCCGCATGCTTGAACAGGCTGCGGGGATCACAATTTATAAAACGCGCAAAAAAGAAGCAAAGCAAAAACTGGATGCGACCGAGCAAGATCTTGCACGCATTGAAGATTTGATTTTTGAGATCAACAACCAACTGAAAACGCTGGAGAACCAAGCGAAGAAAGCGGAGAAATATTATGAGATAAAAAAAGAATATCGCGAACATAGCATCGAGCTAGCGAAAGCTTCACTGGAAGGTTTTAATACCACTTATAAAGAACTGAACGAACAATCGGAAACTGAAACAAACAAACGCTTTCAGTTGGAAGCAACCATTGCGAGTGAAGAAGCTTCTATTGAAAAAGAAAAGCTTGGCTTTATTGAAAATGAAAAAGCGTTGCAGGCAATGCAGCATGCGTTCAATGATCTGGTACAAGAGCTCCGCGGAAAAGAGAATGAAAAAAACCTTGCTTCACAACGACTGAATTTCCTGAAAGAAAAGCAAAACAGTTTACAGGAATTTTTGCAGAAAAGCGAAAGCCAATTGCAAGGTCTTGATGAAAGCATTCAGTTCACACAAGAACAATCAGAAGAAGAGCAATCAAAATTGATGGGGCTTGAAGATCAGCTTAAAGAACTGAAAGCTGCTGTGGACGACACACGCAAAGTGTTTGATGAAAAAAGAGTTTCTGTGGAAGGGCTTCGTGCAGAAAATGCGCAGATGCACAGGAACCAATTTGAAGCTGAAAAGAAAATTGCAGTTGCTGATACAACCATACAAAATTTGAATCAGTCAATCGAGCAATTGGAAAGTGAAAATGTGAATCGTGAAAGGCAGATAAAACAATTGGAAGAAGAAAGAGCAGAAAAAGAACAGGATCTTGAAAGCCAAAGATTGAGCCTGCAACAATTGCAGGAGCATCATGAAAATACGAAGGAACAAATTCTTGCCACACAATCTCAGTTGGAAGAATTGCGTCAGCAGCTTGCTGATGAAAACAGAAAATTGGATGCGAAGAAAAACGAACATGCTTTATTAAAAAGCTTGATCGATTCGATGGAAGGTTATCCTGACAGCATCAAATTTTTGCATAAAAATCCAAACTGGAATCATAAGGCGCCGATACTATCGGATATCATTTATGTGAAAGAAGAATTTCGCGCAGCCGTTGAAAATGTACTGGAGCCTTACCTCAATTATTATGTGGTCAACAATTTGCAGGAAGGCTTGCAGGCTGTGCATTTGCTGGATGATAATAAAAAAGGAAAAGCGAATTTCTTTTTGCTCGATAAGTTTTCTGAATATGAAAAGCCATCTTATCATCAGCCGGATGCAAGCATTCCCGCGATGGATGTGATTGAGGTGGATGAACAATATCGCAAGCTCGCAGAAAATTTATTGGGCAATGTTTTCATTGCAGAAAATGAAGAAGCATTGCAAAATAGCAATGGAGCAATTGTGTTGGAGAAGACGGGGAAATATGTGAAGGGAAAATATTCTTTGACTGGCGGAAGCGTGGGAATGTTTGAAGGAAAGAAAATCGGTCGCGCAAAAAATTTAGGAAGATTGCAAGAAGAAATTGTTGCGCAAGAAACTGTAGTAAATTCTTTGAAGTTCGATATTCAGGCGAAGCACAATGAAGTGATTGGCTATAATGAACAGTTGAAAGAAAAGGCAATCAGACAAACGCAGGATGATATCAATCGCCTTACGAACCTTGTTTTTTCTTTACAGAATAAAAAAGAAAACCTGAGCGCACAGCAAAATTCTTCACAAAAAAAATTGGAAGATTTTCAATTGGCTTTGGAAGATACAGCAGCAGCTATTGAAGGAACGCGAAGCGAATGGATGGAATTGGTGAATCTGGTGAATGAGATGAGAGAGAAAATGCAAACAGGTGAGGAAAATTTCAAATCTGCTGAAGCTTCGTTTAGCAGGGTTTCCACAAGCTATAATGAATTCAATATTCAAGTAACACGCCAGCATAGCAGGATCAATGCGCTGAAGCAAGAACTTGAATTCAAGAACAATCAATTGAATGCATTGCGCAATCAAGTTTCTGCGAATGCAAAACAGTTGGAGCAAACTGATGCGAGCATTGATGAAAGTATGACTTTGTTGAGCACATCAGAAGAAGCATTGCTTGTGCTGATGCATAGAAAAGAAGACGAAGAGAAAAAATTGAATGAAGCAGATCAGGCTTATTATAATCTGCGCAATGTGTTGTCAGAAAAAGAAAGCAGTCTTCGCCATATTATAAAAGATAAAGAACAAGTTGAACATTTATTAAGCGAGATAAAAGACAGACTGAATGAATTGAAATTGCAACTCGCAGGAATGAAAGAAAGATTGCATGTTGAATTCAAAATAAATCTGGATGATATTATTGATCAACCAAGAACAGGAGAAACACCGGTAGAAGAATTGCAGGAAAAATCGGACAGGATGAAAAAGCGTTTGGAAAATTTGGGCGAGATAAACCCAACTGCGATCGAAGCTTTTCAGGAAATGAAAAAACGCTATGAATTTATTGTTGAGCAGAAAACGGATCTCGTGAATGCAAAAGATAGTTTGATGCAAACAATAGAAGAAGTGGAAGCCACTGCGAACAAACAATTTTTAGATACATTCAATCAGGTGCGCGAAAATTTCCAAAAAGTTTTTAAAGCATTGTTCTCTGAAGAAGATACCGCAGACATGGTTTTAGAAAACCCTGAAAACCTTGCTGAGACCGGCATTGACATTGTTGCAAAGCCAAAAGGAAAACGCCCATCTTCCATCACGCAATTGAGCGGCGGGGAAAAAACATTAACAGCAACTGCATTGTTATTTGCAATCTATCTTATTAAGCCAGCACCATTTTGTATTTTGGATGAAGTAGATGCACCGCTTGATGACGCGAACGTGACCAAGTTTACGAATATGATCCGTCAGTTCAGTGAGAACTCGCAGTTCATTATAGTGACGCATAATAAAATGACGATGAGCAGCGTGGATGTGATTTATGGAGTAACGATGCAAGAGCCTGGTGTGAGCAGATTGGTGCCGGTTGATTTTAGGGCGTTGAATTGAGAGGGATGATAGTTGATAGATGATGGTTCATCGCAGAGCATTTATGATATTTAATCCCGCTGATTTGGCGGGATTTTTTTATTTCTCTCGCAAAGACGCAACAGCGCGAAGGTTTTCGTTGCGGCTTTGCGCCTTTGCGAGATTTTTTTGCGTTTAATTTTTAAATGTATGATTAAAGATTTCTGAGTAAATTGAAATAGCGAAGTTCTGACTATGAACTATAAACTATGAACTATTAACTCTTCTTTCATGCGAACAATATTATTGCTATTCGGTTCCAATGTTTTTATGACCTTTGCATGGTACTGGCATTTGAACCATAAAGGTCTGGCATTGTGGAAAGCCATTCTGATAAGTTGGTGCATTGCTTTTTTTGAATATTGCCTAACGGTGCCGGCTAACCGATGGGGATCTAACAATGGATTCAATGGATTTCAATTGAAGATGACACAGGAAGTGATCACGCTGATTGTTTTTTCTTTCTTCGCGGTGTTTTATTTGAAAGAACCATTTCACTGGAAATATCTATTGAGCTTTGGTTTGCTGTTGGCTGCAGTTTTTGTGATGTTTAAAAAATAAATCTATAATAATGATTGTGATGCTAAATATTTTTACCAGTTTGTACAATCAAGTGATTGGATTTTTAGGCATTGAAGGGTGGATGGACATGTACAAATCGGGCGATTATAGTCCTTTGCATTCATTGAAAGGAATCGAGAGTGCTATTGGACCCTTTATCCCTTTTTTGCTTCTTTTTGAAATCATACGAGCCGCTTTGTATAGAAGATTTAGAGTGATTGATTACAAAGTTCAATTCTTCACTTATGTCTTTAATGCTTTTATCGGGCAATTTCTTTCTTTAGCTGTTGTTGCATTTTGCATCAGCATTTTCGAGAAGCATAGTATTTTCAAAACAACATTCACATGGTATTGGCTTATTTACGGATATGTTGCGTGGGAGCTTTCGCATTTTGTGTATCATTTTCTCGCTCATAAAGTTCGGCTGTTGTGGTGCCTTCATTCAACACACCATGCGCCACAAACGATGAACCTTTCTGTTACTTATGCGCATTTCTTTTTAGAAGGACCTTATGCAGACTTCATTCGCACAACCATTTGCATTTTGCTCGGCGTGAACCCGCTTCTTTTATTTTTTATTATGTTCATTGATGGCACATGGGGCGCATTCATTCATGTTGGCGAAAACATTATGAAGGATGCAAGAATGGGGTTTCTCAATAAAATTATTCTGACGCCATCGCACCACCGTGTTCATCATGCACGCAATCCATTGTATATGGACACGAATTTTTGCAACCTGCTGAATATTTGGGACAGGGTTTTCGGAACACTGGAAGATGAAAAACGAGAAATGCCGATTGAATATGGCATCACCAGAAAAATGAACCCGAACAATTTTTGGGATGTTTATTTCGGCGAGATTGTTGCACTCGGAAGAGATGTGATACATGCGCCCGGTATAAAAAATAAATTCATGTATATCATTATGCCACCGGGTTGGAGCCACACAGGCGATCATAAAACCGCGAGCATCGTAAGAAAAGAATATTTAGAGCAGGCGAAAAAGAATAATGCTAAAGTGCAATTATCTTCTGAGGTAATATGATTTCATTTTCTAATAAACAATAAACACCCACCCACTCAGCTTAGGAAGATTGTTTTTTAAATCTATCACATAATAATAAGTTCCACCGGGCAAGTGGCTTCCATTATATTTTCCATCCCACGGTTGTGCATATCCGTTAGCTTCAAAAACAACCTGTCCATAACGGTTGAATACCTGTACCTGCGACTCAGGATAAGTGATAAGATTTTTTATGTTCCATACATCATTGATGCCATCACCATTTGGAGAGAACGCGTTCGGCACCGTAACTTTTTTAAACACACGAACGAACACATCATCAGTGGCAACGCCACAGCCAATGGTAGAAGTTAATTGCAATGTGTACGTAATATCATTGTCAGGGCTAACAGAAGGTTGCAATGAAGATGGATCATCAATGTTTGTTGCGGGAATCCAGGAAACAGTAACATCATTGGTATTAGAAGTGCCATCAAGCGTTACTGATTGTCCTTCCATTATTTTTTTATCGGACCCTGCATTTGCAACTGGAGTAGTTAACACATTTACCCTAACCGAAGCAGTATCGCTGCATTGAAACTGGTTGGTCACCTTAACAAGGTATGTAGTGGTTGTGTCTGGATTTGCCAGCGGATCAGAAATATTATTTGCTGAAAGCCCTGTTGATGGCGACCATAGGTATTGGTTCCCACCATTTGCCTGCAAAGTGGTGGAATTGCCTTTGCATATATCTATATCATTTGCGATGCCAGCAACAGGATTTGGGTTCACCTGAACAATCACAGAATCATTATTGATGCAGCTACCAGCATTAGTGACGGTTACATAATACTTTCCATTCATTGCTGTGGTTGCATTTAATATATTTAAAGTAGAAGGATCGGTGCCATTGGTAATCGTCTGCGCAAAATTTGGACCAGTCCATGCATAGGTGATGCCTGTCGCTGCAGTCAGTTCAATCGTTTGTCCCTCGCATAAAGGATTGTTTGCAGATGCACTAGGGATTGGTTTTGGATAAACATGAATCGTAATAAAATTGGAAGAAACACGGCATGATGAAATGACGATATTGCTGCCATCAGCAACATTCATCCTGTATTGATAAACACCCGCGACTGATGTTGGCTGGCGAATATAAGAAGTGGTAGTAGCACCAGAAATATCATTCCATGTAGTTCCTGAATCTGTGCTCACTTGCCATTGATACGATGGGGAATTATAGCCCGTTGAAGTAACACCATTGAAAGTAAAAGAAGTGTTATCGTATGAACAAACGTTCGCAACATCAGTTCCTCCGGTAATGCTTGCAGTAACAAGCGGGCCACACGGCCTGAAAGTGATATCATCAAGCGCAAGATCGTTGCCACAACCCCCGACTGCATTATTGCGCATGCGAAGAACCACTTCTTGCTCAGATGAAGTTGTGGTAAAATAAAGGCCATATTGAGTCCATGTAGGAGATGTCGCCGAAGGGATATCGCCACTATTATAAGTTTGCAAAACCGTTCCGGTCGTGGTCTCGATGCTAAATGTGATATTGGGCATTATTGGGCTTGGGCTGCATGCTCCGGGCAAAAGCATGTTCAATATCCATGCAGCAAATTCATAAGTTGTATTGGGGCAAAGGCCTTTCACAGTGTCAACATAAAAATCGCTCGGGCTAAAGGAAGCGTTCACCAACATAAAATATCCATTTGCATCGCCCGTGTGATCGTGCAAAACAGATTGCCATGTGCCGCCAAAACAACCCGAAGTGCTGTTTGCAATTGTGTAGCTTCCATCATTCGGGCATTGATAGTTCACGTATTGATATGCTGTGGTTGCTGCTGCAATTGCTGGGCCGGCACCTGCCCCTGCCCCAAAAGTAATCTTAACAACAGGATCGCCTAAACTGCCTGTGCATAATTGCGCCATACCCCGATGTGTTAATAGGGTAATGAATAATAAACCAAAGACAATCTTTTTTCGAGCCTTAAACATTTCAACCAAATTTATGCTAGGCGTAAAAATAATATTTATCATTGGCTTTTCGGCATTGTTCAAATACTTAGGCAGCATTTTGCTTTTCTTATATTTGCAGCCATTCATGATTCATTTGAGGGCATTTCTAAAATCTTTTTATTTTGAGAGCTGCCTTTGATTCAACCAACATTATAAAATGCAGGATACGATTATTGGTCAATTAAAAGAAACAGCAGCCTTCATTAAAAACATTTATCCTACTGAGCCTCATATAGGCATCGTGCTTGGGAGCGGTTTGGGCAACCTTGCAGAAGAAATTGAAATTGAAAAAGAAATCTCTTATAAAGACATTCCTCATTTCCCCATCTCAACAGTTGAAGGGCACTATGGCAAAATGGTTTTTGGAAAGATAAATGGCAAGAACGTTGTGGCCATGTCGGGCAGGTTTCATTATTATGAAGGATATACTGCACAGCAGGTTGTTTTCCCAATAAGGTTGATGAAATTCTTGGGTGTTAAAACTTTATTGATCTCCAATGCAGCAGGGGGAATGAACCTTTCTTTTAAAGTGGGCAACCTGATGATCATCAAAGATCACATCAGCTTATTTACAGTAAACCCTTTGCTTGGAAAAAATGATGAAGAATTGGGTGTACGATTTCCTGACATGAGCGAGCCTTATGACAGATCGCTCATCATCAAAGCAAAAAAAATTGCTGCGGATCTGGGCATTGAAATAAAAGAAGGCGTGTATGCCGGGGTTACAGGACCAACGTTTGAAACACGTGCAGAATATAAATTATTGCACATAGTTGGTGGCGATGCAGTTGGCATGAGCACTGTGCAGGAAGTGATTGCAGCAGTTCATATCGGGCTGAAAGTTTTTGCAATAAGTGTGATAACGGATATCGGTATTCGTGAAGAAGACAACATCATTACGCATGAAGAAGTGCTACAGGCAGCAGCTGAAGCCGAGCCTAAGCTCACAGCTATCTTTAAGCAATTGATTGCTGAATTATAATATTAACTTACTTATAACCACCACCAAAAGGTTAATGATTAAAATGCCTAGCATTTTTGCAATAGTGAATAGAAAGATTATTATAGCTGGTGCATTGGCATGCTTGTTTATCATTTCAAATAAAGCGCAAGCACAAGATCCATTGTCAAGGCTCAAATCATTTGGCGGTGCTGGTGGAAGCAAAAACAAAGACACAACGTTGCAGCATCGCACAGGGCTTGAAGATTCGATCACTATCAGTTTTCGTTTTCTCGATTCAAGCAGGTTGAGAAAAATGGATTCTTCAATTTATGATTTCACAAAAAAATTTCCTATTCCATGGAATTATGTTTATTTGGGCAATGCGGGCAATGCAGCGCACGATCTTCTTTTTTCCGGCCACTTGCAACCTGGCTGGGATAATGGTTTTCATGCTTACGATGTGTATGCCTTCACGCCGGAAGAAACAAGATTTTATACAACAACGCGGCCTTTTGCAGAGCTTGATTATTTAATAGGAAGTAAAGTGGAACAAATGATCGGTGTCACTTTCACTCAAAATATCTCACAAAATTGGAACTGGGGTTTTCAATATCGGTTCCTCAATTCAAACGGAACGTTCAACAATCAAAATACAAATCATAATAATTATCGCGTTCATTCATGGTATCATTCTAACAGCAAAAGATATCAATCATTTTTTGTTTTGGTAGCGAACAAACTAGAGTCTTCAGAAAACGGAGGACTTGCAAACCTCGCTGAGCTTGACTCCAATGCTTTCACGGATAAGAGCGTGCTTGATACAAAACTTGGCGGCAAAGTGATTCAGGGCGGCGGTCTTTATTCAAAAAATTTTACTACAGCGACGAAATATTCAACCAGCACTTTTTTGTTCCGACAGCAATATGATATCATCGGAAAAAAGGATTCTATAGTTACCGACACCAGCGTGATACCATTGTTCTATCCAAAATTCAGGGCAGAGCATACGATCCAATACAAAACTTTTAGCTATAGTTTTTGGGACGATAATGCGCAAAACGATTCAGCTTATTACATGGATCACTATAATGTTTTGCTGGGATCGCCTTATCGTATCATATCATCCATTGCATCCGATACTTTTAGCAAAAAAGATTATTGGAGAGAGATGATCAATGATTTCTCTTTATATCAATTTCCTGATGGAAAAAATTCGCAGCAATTTTTTAAAGCTGGAATTACGCTCGAAAATTTAGGTGGGGAGTTTGATAGCAGCAGCCATTCATTTTACAATTTATTTCTTCATGGAGAATATAGAAATAAAACACGCAATCAGAAATGG
>CAIYPC010000010.1 GCA_903927975.1 uncultured Bacteroidota bacterium
AGATGTCACTCCTCTCCCACACAATGGTTGCAGACCTCCGAAGAAAAGAAGAGTTTAGAGAATGTTTGATGTAGGATGTGAGATGTATGATTTCTTTAATTTCATCTTACACTACTAAATCAACCCATCTTCTACGAAAAGGATTTTAGAAATGTATGATTTACCGAACACATCATAAATCATACATAAAAATAAAACAGGGTGTTTCATTGATTTTAGATTTTTAATGATGAAACGCCGACACTAAAAAATCAAAAAAAGGAAATTAAATTATGGCACGTTACACAGGGCCCAAAACAAGGATTTGCCGCATTTTTGGCGAACCAATCCTCGGAAACGGAAAGTATCTCACAAAGAACAGCACTCCTCCAGGTCAGCACGGAGCAACAAAAAAACGTAAAGCTCCAGGAGAATACGCTCTACAATTAAAAGAAAAGCAAAAAGCAAAATATACTTACGGTGTGCTTGAGCGGCAGTTCCGCAAGACTTTTGAAGAAGCCGTTCGCCGCAAAGGTGTAACAGGTGAAAATCTCATCAAATTATTAGAAGCCCGTTTAGACAACGCCATCTATCGTATGGGCGTTGCTCCGTCCCGCCCTGCTGCTCGTCAGTTGGTAGCACACAAACACGTAACTGTAAATGGTGAAGTATTAAATGTCCCTTCTTATCAGGTAAGACCTGGTGATGTTCTTGGATTGAAAGAAGCATCAAGAACCAACACCGGAATCACAAGCGCTATCCGTGGAAAAAATCCAAAGTTTAGCTGGCTTGACTGGAATGAAGCTGAATTTTCAGGCACATTCATCGCTTATCCAGAGCGTGAAAGCGTTCCTGAGAACATTAAGGAGCAATTAATTGTTGAGCTTTACAGTAAATAGAAATGACTCAATTGCTCAATTGAGCAATTTTCAAATTGAGTAATTAATTAATCGTAAATAGCAAATTTAAATATGGCCATTTTAAATTTTCAAAAACCAGACAAAATCATACTTCAAAAAGCAACGGATTTTGAAGCACAATTTGAATTCCGCCCGTTGGAGCCAGGTTACGGAGTAACTATCGGCAATGCTTTACGCCGAGTTCTTTTGAACTCGCTTGAAGGGTATGCGATTGTGGGTGTGAAAATAGAAGGTGCAGACCATGAATTTGCAACATTGAAAGGTGTTACTGAAGACGTGGTTGAAATTATCCTGAACCTGAAACAAGTGCGCTTCAAGAAAAAAGTTGAGCACGAAATGGGACAGGAAAAAATTATTCTTAGCCTGAAGAACAGAACTGATTTTACAGCGGCAACTATCGGCGAAGCAACTTCAAGTTTTGAAGTGATGAACCCAAATTTGCTTATATGCACAATGGATTCATCTGCAAAACTCGATATCGAAATAACTATCGGCAAAGGTCGCGGTTATGTTCCTGCAGAAGATAACAAACCAAAAGATGCCCCATTCGGATATATCCCGACTGATTCAATTTTCACTCCGATAAAGAATGTGAAATATTCAATCGAGAACACACGTGTTGAACAGCGCACAGACTTCGAAAAACTCATTATGGAAGTTGCCACCGACGGAACTATTCACCCTGAAGAAGCTGTAAAGCAAGCGTCACGTATTTTGATCCAGCATTTGATGATCATCACTGACGAGAACATCACTTTCGATAATAAAGAAGA
>CAIYPC010000011.1 GCA_903927975.1 uncultured Bacteroidota bacterium
TCAGCCATTCCGAGACGATGTTCCAGATGTTCTTGCTTCAGCAGACATATATGTTTTGCCATCACTATGGGAAGGACTTCCGATTGGTTTACTGGAAGCCATGGCGATGAGCAAGGCAGTTATTGGAACGAAGGTTGACGGGACTTCAGAAATATTACGAAATGAAGTCAACGGCTTGCTCTTATCGATTGATAATATTGAAGACAATCTCGCAAATGCCATCGTAAGATTATCAAAAGATAAAACTTTAAGATTACAGCTTGGGGAAAAAGCAAGATCTGCAATTAAAGAACAGTATAGTGCAGAAAATATGACAAAACAAATAGAAGCAGTATACGATAAGCTACTTTAATGAAATAACTTGATTCAAATTTTAACTTTAAAAAAATTATGAGAAAAATATTTTTTTTAATCTTTTGTTTAATCTTCTCTCTAATGAGCTTTTCTCAAACAATCATCCCGCTTTATAAAGACAGCATTCCCAATTCAAAGCCTTCGGCAAATGAGGAATCATCAACTTATGAAGGAGAAAATAACATATTGATTGTCCATAATGTTTCACGACCATCATTAACCGTATTTCTTCCTCCAAAGGAAAAGGCAAATGGAATGGCTGTTATTATATGCCCGGGTGGGGGCTATTCCATTTTAGCAGCAAGCCACGAAGGATATGATGTTGCAAAGAAATTCAATGAATGGGGCGTTGCAGCATTTGTTTTGAAATACCGTATTCCTGATGACAAAACGATGCTGAACAAAGAAATCGGTCCATTGCAGGATGCGCAACGAGCCATACAAATGGTTCGAGAAAAAACAAAAGAATGGAATATAAAATCAGACAAAATCGGCATCATGGGATTTTCCGCAGGCGGTCATCTTGCCTCCACAACAGGGACACATTTTGATAAAGCTCTTATCGAAAATAAAAACAATACCAGTCTTCGCCCTGATTTTATGATCCTTATTTATCCTGTTATCAGTTTCTCTGATAGCATCGGTCATGGTGGATCGAGGGATAATCTGCTTGGCAAAAATCCATCCCCAGAAAAAATAAAAGAATATTCAAATGAATTGCAAGTGACAGAAAAAACGCCGCCTGCATTTTTAGTTCATGCCGGAAATGACGATGCCGTGAAAGTGCAGAACAGCATTGATTTTTACGAAGCTGAGCAAAAAAATAAAATCCCTGCCGAAATACATGTCTACCCAAAAGGTGGGCATGGCTTTGGGATGAACAATCCAACTACAAAAGATAAGTGGATGGAGAGGTTGAAGAATTGGCTGACTAATCTTTGATAATCTGATATAATAATTTTGAGATTGATTGAGCCAGTTTTGTTGGCTTATTTTTTTTAGTGACGGGGATTATTGCCTTTTTGATCACGCATGCTTTGAAAGCCATATAGAATCTAAATCTGGATTTGGAAATCAGATGATGCAGCCAATATTTATATTCGGAGAATCCATAAACTTTGAAGGTTTTTCGAATTGTCAAAATTACTTCTAAGAGTCAAATTAATCTGCCGAGGTGGATTAATTTCTGTGTTCAATATAGGAAGAAATGGATGACCGGAGGAATATCTAAAAATGCAAAAAGCCTTTCAGCAAAAACTGAAAGGCTTTTAAAATAAATATGGCAGCTACCTACTCTCCCGCATTGTGGTGCAGTACCATCGGCCATGAGGGGCTTAACTTCTCTGTTCGGTATGGGAAGAGGTGAACACCCTCGGCAAAACCACCATAAGAATGTAATTATCAACTATTAGTTGATAATATAATACAATTACATATTGGGAGTTGTAATAAAAAGTAAATAAAAATTAAAGCATACGGGCAATTAGTACTACTTGGCTTCACTATTACTAGTCTTACACCTATAGCCTATCAA
>CAIYPC010000012.1 GCA_903927975.1 uncultured Bacteroidota bacterium
AATACGCATTTTAATTTTTATTTATCTTCACTACCAATATGAAAAGAATAATTCTCATTTCGATTCTGCAATTAACCTTTACCGCTGCATTTTGTCAACACAATTTTTTGATTGATAAGAAAAGTGGGATAAAATATATTATCAGCAAGGATAGAAAAATGCTTTCCGCACTAGATAAAAATGGAAAGACGCTCTGGAAAATAAATCCCTATGTCCGCTGGGCAACTTCACTTAGGGACACAACATCACTTGGGGACACAACATTTTTACCTCTGGTCTCAGAAATAAAAATTTTTCAGATACAAATAATTAAAGGCGAGTTGATTGCTGTCTATGGAGATAGTATGGAAATCATGTTAAATCCAAGAACTGGCGCATATGAAGACAGTCTTAAAGATTAATATGATTATGTCCAATGCCACTATACGGTTCAATATTGAATCGCTCACGCCCACTTCCACACATAGCCTCCTGCCGATTGAGCCTTTCCATTTGCACAAGTTCCTATATTTCCTCGATTGATGTTTGTTGAGGTTGCGGCATCTTTCACACTTTTAAATCTTGCAATTTCTTCTCCATAGAAATTTTGTTGAATGATAGGTTTAGAAATATATCTGCCATTGTTATTGATTGTTTTTATTCTCTCTTTCTTTTTTCCCTTTCTCAAAAAATAAACCGAACCTCTCGGCTTATGTTTCTCATTGATGCTATCCGTTACTTGACTTGTTCTCAAATTCCAAGCAATTGCAGCTTCCCTTATTGATAGATATTCACCCACTATTTGATTAGTGTCTTTTTTGAATGCAATAACAGGAGTTGAAATTTTTAATGAAGTGTGAGGTCGGGGTTTGAAGGATTTGTTTTTGCCGCTTCTGATTGCTTTTTGATAATCATTATCAACTCGCTTTCTCTTAAACTTATTCTTTCCACTTCCGATAATGTTGAGCGATTCAAAGCCAAGCTTTTCAATAACCTTTATCGCTAAAGCTTCATAACGTTGCAATTCTTTTCTTGGAGTATCATCAGGAAGAACATACATCACCTCAAACTTGTGTTCTGCTTGATTGAATTTTTTGAAACTTTCAACAAGAAGTGGTGAGCGAGATTTTGGGTGAAAGGCTCGCCATTGTTCATGATTTATTTTTCTTCTTTCAAGGTTCGTTGTGCAGCCAATATAGATTTTATTTTCTGGGTTAGTGATAAAATAAACTCCGCATGTTTTTATTTTCATTAATATTTAAAAAGATGTTCACTCTTTTAAATATGGATGTTTTGAAAAAGTATATTGAAGACAATGTGTCAGTTTTTTGTTTTTGTTATTGAGGATTTTTATTATTGTAAAAGGTCAATCGAAAGCTTACATTTTTCGATTTCTATTATAAAGGAAGTTTTAAAAATGCAGGAGGCATTTATCAACTTGTAAGCAGTTGGTATTTGCCTTCCTTGCTTAATAAAATAACTTGAATGAAAAAGAAAGAAGTTAAGACGAAGAAAGAAAAATTATATCCAATCCATTACGAAGGAAAATCTTATACAGAAGAAACTGCTGATGACCTTTTTGTTAGCTTTTATACTTGCAAAGCTGCATTAAGAGACGATTGCAGCGTTTACATATCAGACGGGCTATGGGTTCATCCTAATGGTGATACAAATGAAGATTAATTAACTCTAAAAAATTTTAATGTATGTAGAACAAAAGAAAACAACGCCTGTTATTCCTATAGAGAAAAAAAATGAAATTGAAACCAAAGCTGATAACAAGCCGGAAATTGATGATTATAAAAATCCAGAAATTGAAAAGCTGCACTCCACAAAAAATTTGCTTACTAAATGAAAAAAATATTCTTACCCGTCAACCTCAACATTGATGAGCTTCTTTCAAAAGCTCCAAAAACAATAAAGCGAAAGCATATTGAATTGATTCTTTCACCTATCGCAAAAACTCCTCCAGATGAAAAGATTAAAGGACTTTACAGCCCACTAAACGCTCGCATTCTTCAACAGCACATGCGTGATTATACAGAGAAGATTGAATTCTTGATTGCAGAAGGTGTTATTGAAAGATATGGGCTATATACACCTAAGAAGAAAAGCATGGGTTATTGCTTCACCGAAAAATATCGCAATCAAAGATTTGTTGCAATTGAATCAGCAGCCATTGAAAAAGATGATAGGGAGAAAATCATTGATGAGCGTTTTGAAAAAGAGTGGGCTTATCAAGTGAAAGGATATGATTTTGCGACTATTGATAAGCAAGGCGCAGAAAAATATTTATCTGAAAACATTGTTGATAGCAGCACACTTTATAAGCTCGAGGATTTTTACGAAAGAAAATTTAGTTATTCAAAGGATAAGTTTGGAAACCGCCTTCATTCAAATATTACTATGCTTAACAAAGAGCTTAGAAGATTTATTAAGATAGATGGTGAAGACAATAGCATAGTAGATGTAAAAAATTCCCAGCAATATCATTTTCTACAACTGTTATATAAAATCTTTGGTCCTATTTTCAATAGAATTTCCACAGCTAACAATAATCATCATAAACTTATCAATAGGTATCTATCTAAGTATTTACAACCAACACATGATTATCTTGATGATAATCATGTTACATGTAATAATACTAAGAATACATTTTTATACTTATATCCATATATGATACAACGTTTTTCAAAACACAAGCCAGATAAGAGTTTTAGAAATGAGAGCGAAGATGATTTTGGGTCTGATGTTTGTGGAAAATGTGAAATTCCAAGCGATGGTCAAGCGGCTTATATTATGATACAACGTTTTCAAGAAATCAATGAAAATGGAATTGCT
>CAIYPC010000013.1 GCA_903927975.1 uncultured Bacteroidota bacterium
CTTACCTATAAATTTAGATTCTTTAGTAGACATCTTATCGTCATATTTATAACTTGCTATTTCTTTAATCTTCTTGGCAAAGCCAGCAATATTAGGATTAATAAATAATTATTCCTCAGATTATAGATTTTCAACTATATCCTTTAATTTCTTAATAAAATCCTTTTTATTATCTTCTGCCCAATCTTCCAAATGTTCTGCCAAACAAATAATATCTTTTTGACTATTTTCAATGATCATTTCTTTATCAAATCCCCAACGCTCAAAATGAGATGCAACTCCCAAGCCACAAATCAATCTTTTGATCTTGGGTTTTAGTTTTATTACAGTTTCATAATCCAGATGATCCCAATGATCGTGAGAGATAAAAAGATAATCAATCGAAGGCATATCATCTGTTGAATAAACATCCGTTCCCTGAAAACTTTTTGTGGTGAATTTCACAGGAGAAGCAGCTCCACTAAAAACAGGATCAACCAATATTTTCTTTCCATCTACCTGAATAAAATAAGATGAATGTCCAAACCATACAAGTATGTTTTCATCAGAATCAAGATTCAGCAAATCTGTTTTTTTAGAAGGAAGCGAAGCAGGCGGTTTCACATTTTTTTTCTTCTCGAAGAAAAATTCTTTCATCACAGAATAATAGCTAACACCTTCTGTGAGCGGTGGAGTGAAACTGCGATTTTTAAATTTTCCATCTTCGAAATTTGCCGAGCGTTGGATTCTTTCTAAATCTTTTCCAGATGGAATTTTTCCGAATGGAGGCTGACGAACAAAAACAAGAACCGCGATTATGAAAAGCAAAATGATTGCTGCAATTATTATAATAACCATAGCGTAAATAAAAAATTATTGGGTAACGTATTTATAAATCATTTCCGAAACCGTTGCCATTGCAGCCTTTGAAGCATCATCATCTTCTGAATTTTTAGAAAGCAACACAAGCACATATTTGCGACCATCGGGCAAAAATACTATTCCTGAATCATGGTTGATTCCTTTTAGCCATCCTGTTTTGTGTGCCACTTTCACATCTTTGGGAAGCTTTGCCGGAATAATCTCATTGAAATGCTGATCAAGCAAAACCTTTATCATTTCTTCTGATGATTTTTTGTTGACTGCTTTTCCTTTTGCAATTTTTTCAAACAGCAACATCAGATCATAAGAAGTAACTACATTGTTCAACCCTTTTTGATATGCTTTATTATCCTCAACGCCTCTCAAAACCTGTAAATCTTTTAACCCCATTTTTCGCATTGTTGCAGTAACATTTTTTGCGCCGACTAAATCAATCAGCATATTAGTAGCAAAATTGCTGCTCACTGTAATCATTTGATATACGAGATTCCGAATGGTTGTTTTTTCGCCAAGATGTTTATATAAATCCAGCTCGCTATCATCATCAGGACTCAAACTATAAGTGCTGCTGTCAACAATACTTTTAAATTCATTCTTAATAACAATAGAATCATCCAAAGAAAATTTTCCTGCTTTTGCTTGTTTATAAATTTCTACAAGCACAGGAGTCTTCATGGTGCTTGCTGCATGAAATATTTCATGCTCATTTATAAATACCGTTTCTTTTGTAGAAAGATCTTTAAAAGCAACTGCAAATATTGCTTTGTGGCTCTTTAATAATTCATCAATCTGATCCTTCAATTGCTCAATTGATTTTTTCTCCTGGCTCATCGATGAAAAAGGCAATATCATTATCAATAAAGAAAATAAATTCCGGCAGTTCATTTTGGTTGGAAATTTTATTAAGGATAAATGTAATCAAAGTTTTGAATGCAGGGCTTGCTTTGTCTCTTACATGGATATTTTGAAAATCTTTTACAGAAGAACATTTGCAAAGGATAAAAGGTTTTGCAGAACAGTCATAAATAACAATCTTTACGGTTCTTTAAAAAGAACCAAACTAATAAATCAACAGGTTTTCCCTCTGTAGATTTATAAAAACTAAACAATCACTATTATGAGAAACAAGTTCAGTATCGCATTGATGTCCTTATTATCAGTAAGTGTCATCAGCGTTTGCGCACAGCCTTCACCGTCTCCAAACCCAACAGACACAATTCCCAAGCCTGACAAATCAGTAACGCATCATTCTGCAAAGATTGGTGACAAGATGATCAATTACACAGCTACCGCAGGAACGGTATTATTAAAAAATGAAAAAGACGAATCTGTTGCTTTGTATGGTTACACTGCTTATACAAAAGATGGCGAAACAGACCTTTCAAAAAGACCAGTGACTTTTGTTTATAATGGCGGTCCCGGCTCTTCATCGATATGGCTTCACATGGGCGCAGTTGGTCCGCGTCGTGTGGTACTTAGCGATCCTGACCACACTCCTCCCCCACCATATAAATTGGAAGACAACAACAATTCAATTTTAGATATCAGTGATATCGTTACCGTGGATCCGGTAGGCACTGGTTTTAGCCATGCAGTTGGCAAAGCAAAGAACAAAGATTTTTGGGGCGTTGATCAGGATATAAAATCTGTTAGCCAATTTATTAAACAATATGTAACGGATAATGATCGCTGGAATTCTCCTAAATATTTATTGGGTGAAAGCTACGGAACCATGCGCTCTGCGGGCGTTGTAGATTATCTGCAAGAAAATATGGGCATGGAAATCAATGGCGTGATTTTGGTTTCTGTGGTGCTTGATCTGCGCACGCTCACTTTCCAAAAAGGTGATGACATTTCTTATGTTCTCCATTTGCCAACTTATGCAGCGGTTGCATATTATCACAACAAGCTTGCAAACAAACCTGCAAACCTTGAAGCATTTTTGAAAGAAGTGCGTGAGTTTGCTAGCGGCGCATACTCATCAGCGTTATTAAAAGGAGATAGAATTGATCCTGCAGAAAAAGAACAAGTGCTCACTAAATTATCTGCATATATTGGTTTGAGCAAAGATTATCTTACCAAAGCAAATCTCCGTGTGAGCGAGCCACAATTCACACAGGAATTATTGCGTAACGAACATCAAACTGTTGGTCGTTTGGATTCAAGATATAAAGGTGTGAACCAAAATTTGCTGAGCGAATATTCTGATTATGATCCACAAAGTTCATCTATCAGTCCGGCATACACAGCATTGTTCATGAATTATTATTATGGCGATTTGAAAGTGAATAAAAATTACAACTATCATGTGTCAGCTTATGGCGATGGCTTTGATTGGGATTGGAAACGCGGCGGTAATACAGGCGGCGATCCTACAACACCAAACACTGGCGTTGATTTAGCAGATGCGATGTCGAAAAACCCGAACCTGAGAGTGATGACATTGAATGGCTATTATGATTTAGCAACACCATTTTTTGCAACAGAATACACGATGGAACATCTTGGTCTTGAAAAGAAAATAAAAGACAATATCAGTTTCAAATATTTTGAAGCGGGTCACATGATGTATGCGAACCCAACTGCATTGGCGCAATTCAAAAAAGAAATTGCTGCATTTATTACGGGGGTGAAATAAGATTCTTTGCAAAAGAAAATGAGAAAGCCATCTTGAGAAAGGTGGCTTTTTTTATGATTATGAATGGGGAAAGATGATTGATGTTATAAGCTTTTAGGCGTTGAGATTCAAGTGTGCTGTTTTTTTGAAGGTATTTTTAATAACATAAATTTACATCTGATAATAATTTTAGAGACACCGCATTCATGAGACAAATTTTATTCTTCATCCTCTTACTCAGCTCCACAATTTCATTTGGGCAGTTTGCTATTATTACTGACATAGATGGTTACACAAACATCAGAAAAGATGATTCAAAGGGAAAAAATATAGTTGATAAATCACAAAATGGACATCTGATTTATTGTTTTGAGAGCAAAGACGATTGGACAAATATTGACTATACAAAAGACGACAAATAGCTTAATGGTTATATCTATAAAAATAGATATACTCTAATCTCAAGCTATTCCATAATCCCTATTTTGACACAATCTGAAAATCTAATAAAACTTGGCAAAGACAGTATTGAAATTGTTATAACACAAAAAATGTTTGATAAGTCCAAACACAAATTCAAATATTATAAAGAAGCTGATCACCAGATTGAATTAATTGATAATAAAAAATATTGGGGAGATGATGGCGAGATGCCAAAGAGAGAATATCAATCAATAAAAATAAAAGTTGGGCAAAGAATAATTGAGCTGCCTAAATCAGCATTAGAAAACTTATATGAACCAAGTCTCGCTCTTACACAAGTGAATTACGACAAAGAAAATAACATCATTTATATTCAATCTATGAACAGCGATGGGGCTGGTGGCTACGAAGTGATTTGGAAAATTGAAAAAGGCATTTATAAAGAACGATTTATAGCTTATGGGTTTTAGAAAACATTAATATGCCAAACCCAACCCACAATACAAATATTTCTTTCAAAATAGCAACCACAAATCTAGAATTTGATGACGCAAAAAATCTGTTTCAAGAATATGCAAATACTCTTGATATTGATTTGTGCTTTCAAGATTTCGATAGTGAGCTTAAGACAATAAATCAGCAATACCACAAACCAAAAGGGGCTTTACTATTGGCTTATAAAGATGAAATAGCAATCGGCTGCGTTGGGCTTCGTGAGTTTGATAAGGACATTGCAGAATTGAAGAGAATGTTTGTGAAGACAGATTATCGAGGTTATAAAATTGGTGAAAAATTGCTGGACCAAATCATTGATGTCGCCAAAAATATGAGCTATAAAAAAATTCTGCTCGACACATTGCCAAGTATGGCGCAAGCGCAAAAATTGTATCGGTCATTTGGGTTTCATGAAATACCCTCTTATCGGTTTAATCCAATTGAAGGAGCAGTTTTTATGGAAAGGAGATTGACTTGATGAAATAGTTTTATTAATCTTATTATTACTTTTCAACAATCTGATAAACCTCACCTTTCAAAGTAGCAAACTCAATCGTTCCATCTTTCATCTTTTGCGTTCGCACTTTTTTATTTGCTGACGTTACCATCAAATTATTTTTAGAAAAAACCCTGCACGGTTCGCCTGCTTTGGATTTGAAGATTGCATAAATAATCCTCTTATCGTTCCATTTCAATTTCAATTCAAAGCCACCGCGCAAAAGCATTCCTTCTATTTCACCATTGCTCCATTCATCGGGAATTGCAGGAAGCAAGCGAATAACACCATCATGCGATTGCGCAAGCATCTCGGTGATGCCTGCCGCAGCGCCACAAACTCCATCAATCTGAAACTGCGTTCCACCTTTTGCAAACAGCGACATGAAACATTGATTTTTTAAATAACCTTTAAATAGTTTATTGGCTCTTTCTCCATCGTAAAGTCTTGCCCATAAAGCCATCTTCCATGTTCGTGAAAATCCCGGTCCTTCATCTCCGCGTTCTACTAATAATTTTTTGCATGCATTCATCAACTCTGGCGTTTTGCTAAATGAAAATTGATCGCCAGGATATAATCCATACAACGGCGATAAATGGCGATGATGATTTTCAAGTTGTATCCAATCTTCGCTCCACTCCTGCAGCGTGCTGTCTTTGCCGATTAATGGCGGTCTTAATTTTGCTTTTGCAATGCTCACTTTCTCCGCAAAATCTTTATCAATGTTTAATGCTTTTGTGGCGTTGATATAACTTGTGAAAAGATCATTAATAATTTCCATATCGATGGATGAACCTGCGCAAATCGTTGTTCCCGGAAGCATCGATCCAGTCACTTCATCAAAATAAGGTCCATTGCCCGGAGAGCCGGGAAAATTTTCCGGTGATGAAGATGGGTTCGTTACCAGCCATTTTGTTTGTGGGTTCTCAACCAAAAAATCCATAAAAAAATCAACAGATTCTTTTATAACGGGATATACTTGTCTGAGATAATTTGAATCCATCGAAAAAAGATAATGCTCCCACAACTGCATGCAAAGCCACGCACCCGCAGTTGTGAAAGTTCCCCATGTTGGTCCATCCATCGGCGCCGCAACCCGCCACAGATCTGTGTTTTGATGAAACACCCAACCCTTGCATCCATAATGTTCTTTCGCAACTTGCGTTCCCTGATCGGTTAACTCATTAAGCATTTTTGTCAATGTCTCTGCGCATTCAGAAAGATTAGAACTTTCAACAGGCCAGTAATTCATTTGCAGATTAATGTTCGTTGTATATTTTGAATCCCATGCAGGGTTCATATCTTGATTCCAGATTCCCTGCAAATTGGCTGGCTGTGTTCCTGATCTTGAAGAAGCAATCAACACATATCTCGCAAATTGATAACAAAGTGCAGCAAGTGAAGGATCAGGCGACGTTTGGCTTTTCTCCAATCTTTCATTTGTTGGCAAATAAGAAATTTCAGTCGTATCGAGATGAAGTGCCGTTCTTTTGAAAAGCTTACGGTAATCTGCAACCGCAGTTTCAATCACCTCTTTGTAAGATTTTTTTTCAATTTTTTTTAGATACGAATCAACGCGTTCATGTTCATTTGCACTCACATCTTTATAACTCACAAAATTGGTAGCAGCGGAAAAATAAAGTGTTATGGTGTCTGCATTTTCAACAATGAGATCCACATCATTTATTTTCACAGAGCCGCCGCTATTAACTGCTTTTAATCTAGTTTCATATCGAAGCTTGCCTTCAATGCCCATATAATCTGCCGATTTTCCCGTAAGCACCAGTTCTTCATTCCCCTTTCCATCCATTTTAAAATAATCAGTTGCATAATTGGAGTGCGCCTGATTTCTCATTCCTCTCAAATTGGCTTTGAATGAAATGCTGCCAGGCCTATTGCTCGTGAATCTCATCACAATAATATTATCAGGAAAAGAAGCAAAAATATCTCTGTGATAAGTTATGCCTTTCGAAGTATACTCAACTGAAGTTATTCCTGTTTCCAAATCAAGCCAGCGCTTATAATTTTCTGGCTTCTCTTTGTTATCAAAAAACAAAAGCAGGTTAGCAAGACTTTGATATTTCTGTTGCTCCACCGGATAGCCCATCAAATATCTTCCGAATAAATTATGTGCCTCCAACATCTTGTTCTCAAAAATTTTTTTCTGGATCTCGGGCAACATTTTGTATCCTCCTTTCACAACGGTTGAATATGGACCACCTGTCCAATAAGTATCTTCATTGAACTGAATTCTTTCTTCATCCGTTTTGCCGAAAACCATTGCACCTAATCTGCCATTGCCAACAGGCATTGCATCCTCCCATTTTGCAGCCGGTTGATTATACCATAACAAAACAGCCGGATCAAATTTCTTCGCATCAATATTTTTCGAAACATTAGTTTGTTGTGCAAGCGACACAAAATTTATTGTCATGCACAAAAAAAATATCAGTGCTTTATTGGCATTACCCATGAATTTTATTTAGGTTTGTGATTGATTATTTAAATATAGCTTATTACCTGTAAACCATGCCGCTGGCGCATAAAACTGCAAAAGCGGCGTTACTAAAAGAGACAAGTCCATACCAACATGAAAAATCACCTATTCAGCTTACCGCTGTTGCTGTTATTGTTCACTACAAGCAGCGAAAAAAAGTCATCAGTTAGCAATTCCCCGAAGAAAACATTTGCGAGTGCAGCCCTTGCAACAGCTACCATAGATGTTGCGAGCAAGAATCCCATTGCGGTTAGCGCAGCAACAATATTAAGTCGCAAACAAATCCCGATTTTGTGCTATCATCAAATCCGCGATTGGAAAGCAACCGATTCAAAAAGAGCAAAAGATTATATTGTTCCCGTGAATGTTTTTAAAGAGCAAATGAAAATGCTTGCCGACAATGGCTATCATAGCATTCTCCCCGATCAGTTATACGATTACCTCGCTAATGGTACTCCGCTTCCAGAAAAATCTTTCATGCTCACTTTCGATGATACCGACCTCGGTCAATACAGTGTTGCATTTCCTGAATTGAAGAAATATAATTTCAAAGCTGTTTATTTTATCATGACGGTTTCATTGAACCGCCCGAATTATATGAGCAAAACACAAGTGAAAGAGTTGAGTGACGCTGGCAATGTGATTGGTTCGCACACATGGGATCATCACAACGTGAAACAATACAAAGGCAAAGATTGGGAAACACAAATTGACAAGCCGACTAAGCAATTGGAAACTATAACAGGCAAGCCTATCCGCTATTTTGCATATCCATTCGGTTTGTGGAACCAACAGGCAATACCTGAATTAAAGAAAAGAAATTTCAACGCTGCATTTCAGCTCATCACCAAACGCGATGATCAGGACCCGCTTTACACAATCAGAAGAATGATCGTTCCGGGATATTGGAGCTTATCGACTTTACAAAAATCGATGACTCAGAATTTTTAAAAGCATTTTTAACCAGCGTAAGAGTTTCGGTAGAACATTCTCCCACCGCGGCGGGCTCTTGTACGTAAGATATTCTATTGAGCTTTGGTTTTATAATTCGCAATCTCTCTGAACGTCAGCATTCAAAAATTAATCTCGAACTTGTCCGTCATTTACATACAATAAACCCAGCCCGTTCGTTAAGGATTTGCAGAGGCTGCCATGACAACCTAAGAGCTTTGCAGTTCACTAAATTTTTGTTAGTAACACCCATTTTTAATGGAAGGCTCAAGTTCATTTGATCAAATGTTTAAGTCATAGAAACCACGGCAGAACCGCTTGCATCATAATCTTTTGCATTGTATCTTGTGGCTCATTTTAAAGAATGAATATTATATCAAGTTAAAGGATGAAATATTATATTAAGCTATTGCGCCCTAAAGACTGGGCTAAAAATCTCTTTCTGTTCATACCCTCGTTCTTTGCGGGCAATTTTTTTATCCAAAAAGATTTAGAACTTTTGCTCGCAGGCTTTATTACCTTTTGCTGTTTTGCCAGCAGCATTTACATCATCAACGACTATCGCGATATTGAAAACGATCGCAAACACCCTGAAAAAAGCAAACGGCCACTTGCAGCAGGCACCGTCAAAAAAAGCGCAGCAGTCGTTATATGTATAATACTCATTCTAACCGGAACGCTTATAGGCTACTTTTCTGATCCAAGCTTGAAGTTCCTGTTTGTGATGGGCATCTATTTTGTGATGAACCTCGCCTATTCTTTCGGGCTAAAAAACATATCCATACTCGACATACTTATTCTCTCAGCCGGTTTTGTGTTAAGGGTTCGGGGCGGTGCCGCGATCACCAACACAGATACTTCATCATGGCTCAACATCATGGTTTTTCTGCTTGCACTGTTTATGTCGATTGCCAAGCGCCGCGATGATATATTGCTGAAACAATCTACCGGTAATGACATGCGCAAATCAGTGAAGGGTTATAATCTTGATTTTTTGAACACTATGCTGGGGCTATTTGGCGGGATTATCATTGTTGCATACATCATGTACACCGTAGATCCTGAAACTTACAAACGCCTTCACGCTTATCGTTTATATTATACAAGCCTTTTCGTGGTGGCTGGCGTTATGCGCTATATGCAGATTACCTTTGTGCTGGGAAACTCAGGTTCTCCCACTAAAATTTTATATAAAGACAGGTTCATTCAGTTGACCCTTCTGCTGTGGGTGGTGAGTTTTTATGTGATATTATATTTGCGCGATATTGTAATTTTTAAATGATGATGATAGGGTGACTAACGTTCATCAATAAACGTAAACTATTAAACAGCAATGAAAAAGCAAATAGCCAACTGGGGAAATTATCCGGCAATGGAAAGCGATGAAAAAAGCTTTGCCTTCGATGATCAGTTGAAGAAGCTGATTGCAGAAACAGATGGTTTCATTCCACGCGGCAACGGGCGTTGCTATGGTGACGCATCACTGAGCGATAAGACCATTTCCACATTAAAATACGATAACGTACTTTCTTTTGATACCGAGAATGGGGTGTTTGAATGCCAGAGTGGATTGACGCTCGACCAGATACTCGAAGTGGTAGTGCCGAAAGGCTGGTTTCTTCCCGTGACCCCTGGCACAAAATTTATTACCGTTGGCGGCGCTGTGGGCAGCGATGTGCATGGAAAAAATCACCATGTGGATGGCTCATTCAGCAATCATATCATTGAGATGGATGTGGTTCTTGCCAGTGGGGAAATGATTACCTGTAGCCCAGAGCAGCATGCAGATTTGTTTGAAGCAACATGCGGTGGTATGGGACTAACAGGCATGGTTACACGAATTAAATTCGGTCTCAAAAAAATAGAATCATCATTCATCGCACAAAAACAAATCAAGGCAGAAAATCTGGAAGAAGTGATAAAGCTTTTTGATGAATATAAAGATTATACTTACTCAGTGGCATGGATCGATTGCCTGAAAAAAGGACAGCATTTTGGGAGAAGCATTTTGATTCTGGGCGAGCATGCAAAACTTTCTGAATTGAGCGACAAACAGAAACAAGCACCACTTCAGTTGC
>CAIYPC010000014.1 GCA_903927975.1 uncultured Bacteroidota bacterium
CGCCCCGGGTGGTGCGCTTGCTAGTTGAATCCGCCAAGGATTAAGCCCATATCGGCCTTAAAATCTCATAAAACGGTATAAAACTTCTACAAACGATTAAACATTTTTATATCAACATTTGGTGAAAGTTGCCCAAATCTCACTGAATCAAGCAGCATGATGGATTCATTGATCTGCGCATTACTAAAAGGCTTGCCGTTCTGTTGTCAAAATATGCGTTAACCTGTCAAATTGCACTTGCTTGATATCGCCATTTTTTAACAATTCGGCAAAGGTTTTGAGAATTGCAGCATCTTGTTTAGCTAATTTTGATAGGAGGATACTTCTCATCTTAATGACCTGAGTTCACGTCTTTGTTGTTTTCGTAAATCGCTCTCAAAAATAACAAGATGTTTAATTTGGTTGTGAGATGTCTTTACAAAAGCTAGCGATTGGTTGTTCAGAATAATGAAGATCCCTTGCAGTATAGTTTCTTTCTCGCGGTCAATCGCCTTCTTCCTTTTTCCTTTAATGGACTGTTTTTCGCGTGGATATCTAAAGTACTTAGCTACATCACAAGGTCTATTAAGATTGGATGTGATTGTTTTAAACATGCTAACAAAGCAGAGAACAAAGAACTTTTGGATTGAGCATGGATTTTTACAAATCATGCATGATTTTACACAGCATACAATATCGCATATCACAGACTTGCCAGAAAGCAAAACTCGCATTGGTTCAAAGACTAAAGGTAAAGCAAAACGGGTATAATTTATTTGATGTATAATATCACTTTGTGTGATCAAAATTAGTATAATTAAAGTTATATATTGTACGCTTAGCCCCAACAACATTGATGGCCTTACCTTTTTCATCTCTAATGACTTCTGCAATAGCTCTTATATGGTGTACACTACCGTCTTCCCAAATTACTCTGAAACTTGTATCAAATTTCTTTAAACCTGCAATCGCAGCATTAAGCTCTAGAGCTGCTTTTTCCGCATCATCAGGATGTAAAGAATCCCTCCATGTTTGATAGGTAACTTTTTGTTTACGATTTTTAATCCCAAAAACATGAAACATAACGTCTGTCCAAAGCACGGTTCCATCAGAAATGAGGTACTCCCATGTACCAATCCCTGCAGCTTGTGTGGCTAAGTTTGTGTATGGCCTCCTTCCAGACATGGGCGTCTTCTTTTTTTACCGCTTCGGTCACGAGTGCCAGAATACTATCTGACTGCTGTATAAATAACTTGATAAATTTGTGCTCCGCATCTCTGTCTCCTTCGGCAAAAGATCTAAGCTGGTGAAGATCAGCAGGATGCTCGGGCAGCTCTATAGTTTTATTGTTTATTGGCTCCGCGTCATCGCCAAGTCTGATCCACTGTGCCAAAATATCCCTCAGCATATCTATATCAACCGGCTTACTAATATAGTCATCCATGCCGCAATCTATGCATTTTTCCCTGTCACCCTGCATGGCGTCAGCCGTCATTGCGACAATTTTAATATGTCCGCCTGTACCCTTCTCTAGCTCGCGTATTTTTTGGGTCACCGCATAGCCGTTCATTTCCGGCATGTGACAGTCCATCAGGATAATATCCCACACACCCTCTTTATATTTTTCCAGCACCTTTATACCATTATCAACAATCATAAAGTGCTTGATGCCAAATTTATGCATCACTTTTCCAATAAATAGTTGGTTTAGCGAATGATCTTCAGCAATCAGAACTCTTGCCTGCCCAGGGGCTAGCGTACCCAAAAGAACGCTTCCGTTGTTAATAGATTTTGTCTGCTCAATCGATTCTGCGATTTCAAAAGGTATCACGGTCCAGAACACAGAACCTTTGTTGACGGTGCTTTCAACCCCTAATTTCCCCCCGGCGGATTCAACTAGCAAGTGCACCACCCGGGGTTGTCGGTCAGCGGCCTAACGGTATACACCATGGTTGTCAACACTATGGGAGTAAGAACCGATGCCAACGAATCGAGGCTACAGGCAGCTGACCTACGGTCAGAG
>CAIYPC010000015.1 GCA_903927975.1 uncultured Bacteroidota bacterium
AATCTTTATTGAGAGGTCTGAAAATTTTCGTTTGAATGAATTTTTAAAATTTTAAAACAGAACAATCTGGGGAAATAAAAATCTGTAATTTTCTATTTGTAGAAAAAATGTTCTATGCCCAAACAAAATCTTTTTATTAAGAAGATATTCTTCGTCATTATTTTATTCATGTTTTCTTTGCAAAATTTTGCTCAAACATCAACTATTAAAAAACATGCGCTCATTTTTGCGATAGGAAATTATCCCGAAGCGGGTGGCTGGCCTAAAATTTCAAGCCTGCATGATGTGCCATACATTCAGAATCTTCTGTCGAAACAAGGCTTTTCATCTGATAATATTAAAATCATCTCCGATGAAAATGCTACACTTAAAGGCATAGAAAATGCATTTGAAGAATTGATTAAAAAAGTGAACAAAGGTGATATTGCGTTAATACATTTTTCTTCTCATGGTGAAAGGGTGGAAGCGGATAACGATAATAAAATAGATGGACTGGATGAATGTGTTGTTACCTATAATGCGGTATCTCCGTTTCAATCAAAAGATTTTCAGAAAGATCAGGCGGAATATTTGAGAGGGCACATGTTGGGCTCCTATATAAAAAAACTAAGGGCGAAATTGGGAAGCACTGGTGATGTGATTGTGTTTATGGATAATTGTTATTCAGGTGACGGAGCGAGAGGCGCATCAAAAATCCGTGGCGGGGAATTTCCGTTTGTGTCATCCAGCTTTAATGAGAAGCGGCACAAGAAATCAGATTCTCCTTTTCTTTATAAAGAAACATCTTTATCAAATGAAGATGAAAATGAATTGGCTTCTTATGAAGTTATTTCTGCAACAAGACCGGAAGAAGTGGATCATGAAACAAGAGATGAAACAACAAACACACAAGTGGGTTCGCTGACTTACGCAATCTCCAAAGCTTTTGAAAATATTCAATTGGGTTCAGTGCTTCCAACATATCGCGCACTGTTCGCAAACATACAAGCTATCATGAACGTAAAAGTGCCCGGTCAACATCCTTTATTGGAAGGCAATGGTAGTGAACGTGTGATTTTCGGAGGAGCGTTTATGCATCAGATGCCTTATATAGAAATCTCTAAAATTGATAAAGACAATAAACAAATAATTATCAAGCAAGGAGAAATGGCAGGGCTGGGAATAGGCGCAAAAATTACAATCTGTCCATCGGGCACATTGGATACCTCTAAAGCGGTTGCACTTGCAAGAGGAAAGATTATCAAATCAGAGAATTTTTTAAGTACAGCAACGCTTGATAAAACCCTAATGATGAATACTCCTGCTGAGGGTTGGGTTTTTATATCAGAATATATTTATAACATAGATCCCGTCACTATTAATTTCGTTTCTGGTAAGACGGGAACCCCGGGAATCTATTCTTCCAAAGAAATTTCATTCATCAAAAAATATGTAAGCAATTTATCTTTTGTAAAGATTGATGATAATCCGGAAATGCTGATCATTAAAGGGAAAAATACAGATTCATTGAAAATTAACGCGAACGGATATCTATTTTCAACCATCAAAAGTATTATCAAGGATTCTTTGATTTTTAAGGAGAAACTGGAAGCATATACGAGATATAAATTTCTACAGAAGCTGCATAGTGAAGTAAAAAATGTAAATGTGGAAATGCAATTGGTGCCAATCATAAATGGGAAGCCAGATACTGCGGCAATAAAAAATAAAATGATCAACAATAGCTTTATTGCCAATGAAGGTGATACACTGACATTGAAAATTAAAAATACTGGGATGAAAGATGTTTATGTAAATATTCTGGACATGCAACCTGATGGAACAATAAATCCGATCTTGCCCAATAGCAATTTATATTATCCTATTTACGCACATGATCTGAAAATCCCTTCCGGTCAGGAATTCTTTTTGCCAGCAGGAGATTTCATTTTTGTATCGCCACCTTATGGAACTGAGGTATTCAAAATATTTGCTTCTGAGAAAGAAATAAATGTGGAGAATATCGCAACCAGCAGGGGATATACGCCAAATGGAGTTATGACAATGATTGAAAATCTGGTCAATAATTCATATCGCATTTCCAGAGGCATTTCTCCGGTCACTTCAGGCAATGCCGAAGCAACAACTTCTGAATTTATTTTTCAAATCAAGCCAAAACAAATAAAATAAATTAGTTTCCTTTTTTGATAATAAAATCTGCCATTAAACTATAATCCTTAAATTTATTAAGCATAGAAATATAATGTATAAAAAATCCGCATTAATCATCTGCTCAGTTTTTTTGATTTTCCGTTCTTGCAATAAATCTGTTTCTAATACTCATAATATAGGTGATCGTTTCGGCGGCGGCATTGTGTTTTATGTTGATTCAAGTGGTCAACATGGATTGATTGCTGCGATGTTTGATTTGGCAATTGCAGGATATGGACCGTGGGGACTTCCCAATCCGACAGACAGTTTTGATATTGCGTATCCCTACAAACAAATTGCACCAGGAAATTGGGCGTCGCCATTAGCAACGGACACCAGCGTGATGAGTGGCGATGCGAATAGTGCTTTGATTGATAACTTTTTTCACAACAGCACGGATGCTACTGATCTCTGTCACAAACTAACACTGAATGGATATAATGATTGGTTCCTTCCTTCTTCCGGCGCTGCGAGCGCAATGTGCAAAGCACAAAGTTATTTGGGCGGAATAAATGACACAGCAATTTATTGGACTTCCACAATCATCTCCCCAAACAAATCTGATTCGGGGGTTGCTTATGTTATTTTCAAAAATAATCTTAGTGGAACAATCTCTTACACTTGCGCATGTTGCAACCCTGATAATTGCTGTAGCACTTTTGGATTAGCGAGACCTGTTAGGAAATTTTGATTGATGATTTTGTAATGTCAGAAATAATTTTCACTCCTTACTTATTAATCAAATAAGAAAGCCCAATCAAAAAAGATCTGAATTTTGTTTCTGAAGGACCATTGATCAATTGATCTTTCACCACATCATGCAATCCCAATTCATATTTTGCTTGGATTAATAATCCAAAACTCAATTCATATCCCATTTTAAAATTAAGCCCATAATCAAATCTGTTTATTTGAATGCCTGTCTTCGGATTATTATCAGTAATGCTCGTACTGAAATTGTAAACGCTGATTGAAGTGTTATTTCCATAGAAGGATGAATAATTTCCAGAAATCGTATAAGCTATATAAGGACCAAATTCAATAGACACTTTTCCATCGATAACCTGCGGCAAAGAAAATGAAATGTTCAGAGGCAATTTGATATAATTCAATTTTGCTTTGTCTGCATGAAGAACGCTATCAACAATCGTGAAATAATTTGGTGCAGATGATAAGTCAATAATCAGGTTATTGCTTTTACTCGTCCATCCTTTTCTCTCAAAATATAATTCTGGTTTAAAAGAAAAATCATTGTTGATTTTTATGTCTGTAGTCAATCCTGCAAAATAATTTGGTATAGCATTTCTTTGTTCAAAAGCAACACCTATATTTTTTGTTTTGGCAATATTGCTAATCCCTCCGCCGACAGTAAACCCAAACCTGATTGATTGAGAATTGCAGACGATATTGAGTCCGAAGAATATCACCATAAAAAAAATCAGTACACGCATTCTGTAATTTCTTTTATTTTTTGTCGATAAAATAACCAACGCTCAGCCCAATTCCAATGAAACGGTTTGTTCTTGGATAAGGATAAAATCCGCCTGTGATCACATTTCTAAAACTATTGAACAAGCTAAGATCATAATGAATTCCATTGCCTAATTCAATGCCCAATAAAACGCTTGCTCCGATATCAAAAGAATTTGCCCTGTAGTTGGTTGTTTTATTTTGCAAACTATTTATCGCAATTAAATTGGAGGAATCTTTTAAAACAATCAGTCCATCTTCACTTGCATTATCAGTCAAAGCGCCCGAACTGTTTGTGATATTTTGAGAACCTAACAAATGAAATTGATATTTTCCCGCCAATGCAAAATCAACATACCCTCCAAAGCCTATATTGAATTTAGCGTCTTTGCTACCGAGTGCAGAAGAGAACACAAAATAAATAGGCAGTTCAAAATAATTCAACCTGTATTTATCTTTTGAATCATAAACAACAGCAGTGCTGCCCGGATTAAAATCTGCATAATGTGTTTTTTCATTCCATCCTTTTGCTGCAAATAACGCTTTGGTTGAAATAAAAAATTCATCTGATAATACAAAGTCAACAGTAAAGCCGGCAGAATATAAAAGAACAGGTTTTGTTTCTACTTGTTTCACTCCACAAAAGCAAGGAATGGATTGATTGATAACGCCAATTTCGGCATGGTTCAATGTATTCGTAGTAAAAAGAGTGCCTGCGGTAAATCCCATTCTCAATTGTGCAATTATATTTCCCGAAAAAAATATAAACAACAAAACAATCAATATGTATTTTTTCTGCGGCATAATAATTTGGCGCTTTTTTAAAAAAATGAAAAATA
>CAIYPC010000016.1 GCA_903927975.1 uncultured Bacteroidota bacterium
CAGATAATGCAGAGTCAGCATCTGGTAAGATCAAACTTGTACTCATGATAGGTGTATCCATACACTCTAATAGCATGCGAGTTACAGTATGTTCTGGCACACGCAAACCCAAGGTTTTCTTTTTAGCGTGCAACATCAAACGAGGAACATCTGACGTGGCTTTTAATATAAAAGTATAAGCATCTTTTGCTTCTTTGATTTTGCCAATGACTTTCCATTTCAAAAAATCCATTTTGAAAGTTAATAAGATTTTGAGTGAATCACTAGTAGTTCCGAGTTCAAAGTTCATAGTCGAATCGCAGGCTTAAAACCTCCAACTCAAAACGCTGAACTGAGAACTCCATCATGCGAAAATATTCGTAAACATCAATCACCCTGTTATATCAACAATTCCTCTTTTTTATTGCTAGTTTTTCCATTCATCAAATACCATTCACACAAAAAATTTCACTAAAGCAATTCTTATTATATTTGAAACTTAGTTTAATATAAACACTGCTTATGTTATTTGGACGTTTACAAAGTAAATGGGCTTTCTTGATTATTGCTTTATCACTATTCGCCTGCAAAAGCAAGATTGACTCAAACCTCGCACCTAAATCTGCGCCGCCACCGGAAGTGGATGTTCTTATTGCATCTGCGCAATCAATCAATAATGAAATTGAAGCAAACGGCACTGTTGTAGCCAATGAATATGTTGAGCTTCATCCTGAGGCTAGCGGAAGGCTTATTTATTTGAATGTGCCCGAAGGTCAATACATTACTGCAGGTACAATAATAGCACGCGTGAATGATGCGGACCTGAAAGCGCAGGTTGAAAAAAGCAAAGTGCTATTGGATCTTGCTCAAAAAACTGAAGATCGGTATAAGCAATTGCTTGCAGCGAATGGTGTTAACCAAAGTGATTATGATGCTGCGCTGAACAACGTAAATGGATATAAAGCAGATATTGAATACAATCAGGCATTGCTTGATAAGACAGTTTTAAAAGCGCCTTTCGGAGGCGTGATGGGTTTGCGTCAGGTGAGCCTTGGTGCTTATGTTTCACCCACCACTTTAATTGCAACCCTTCAGCAATTAGAAAAAATAAAGATTGATTTCACATTGCCTGACCAATATAATTCCATCATTAAAAAAGGGGCTTATGTTGATGTGGAATTGGATGCTTCTAAATCCACAAAAAATAAAGCTCAGATAATTGCTATTGAACCGCAGGTAAATCAATCTTCAAGAAATATTATGGTGCGTGCCGTGCTTCAAAATGCAAAAGCAAACCCAGGTGGTTTTGTGAAAGTGCGCATCAACGCGGGCGTAGATAAAAAAGCAATTATGATCCCAACGAACTCAATCATACCTGACGATAAAAACAATCAGGTGATTTTGGTGAAGAATGGGAAAGCAGCATTTGTGAATGTGAAGACTGGCGTGCGCAAAGCAAACAATGTAGAGATAACCTCGGGCGTGAATGTTGGCGATACTGTTGTTGTTACAGGTGTACTATTTGCAAGATCAAAATTGGGAGTGCTGGTGCGCAACGTTAAAACGCTGGACCAATTTGCTGCATTAAATAATAATACAAATAATGACTGACCATAATTTTCCTGACAATGGTTTTTAATCTTATCCTTCAAATAAAGCCATAAACATTTTTTCAATTCATCATATCGGATTTAAATTTCAGAACAGATTTTTTGACTTATGAATATATCAGAGTTATCATTAAAAAGACCGGTGCTCGCTACGGTGATGAATTTGATGATCATTTTATTCGGCGTTGTGGGCTATAAGTTTTTACCGGTTCGTGATTACCCTGCGATCGATCCTCCTGTCATTTCTGTACAGACTTCTTATACTGGTGCTAATCCTGATATTATTGAAAGCCAGATCACTGAGCCGTTGGAAAAACAGATTAATGGTATTCCGGGCATCCGTACAATCTCTTCAACCAGTTCATTGGGAAGTAGCAGCATTACTGTTGAATTTAATTTAGGTGCAGATTTGGAAGCTGCTGCAAGTGATGTTCGCGATAAAGTTGGTCAGGCAACTCGAAGCCTTCCGCTTGATATTGATGCGCCTCCTGTAGTTAGTAAAGCAGATGCAAATAGTGATTTCATTTTGTTGCTCACCATACAAAGTCGCACTAAAAGTTTATTGCAATTGAGCGATTATGCTGACAATGTTCTTCAGCAACAATTGCAAACAATAGATGGCGTGAGCTCCGTTTTTGTGTTTGGTGATAAGGGTTATGCAATGCGCATTTGGTTGAACCCCGATAAGATGAATGCTTACAATATTGCGTACAATGATATAAGCAATGCTGTTGGCACAGAAAATATAGAACTGCCTCCGGGAAAAGTGTATGGCAATAATACAGAGCTTACCATTAAAGCGCTTGGCAGATTGACGAGTGAAAAACAATTTCGTGATCTGATTATTAAAGAAGACAGCTCTGGTATTGTAAGACTGGGTGATATTGCTACTGTTGAAATCGGTCCGCAGTCGCCGGAGCAGAGCTGGAAATATAACGGCGTAAATGCGGTTGGTCTTGCTATTATCCCACAACCTGGCGCAAACAACATTGCGATTGCTGATGAATTCAATAAAAGATTGGAAGAAATAAAAAAATCGAACAAGGCCGATATTGAATTCAATGTTTTGATTGATAACACAAAAACAATTCGCCAATCATTGGCTGAAGTGAAAGAGACATTGATCATTTCATTTACGTTAGTTGTGCTTGTTATTTTCTTTTTCTTTCGCAACTGGCTTATTGCATTAAGACCTTTGATCGATATCCCCATTTCGTTGATAGCAACGTTTTTTGTTATGTACCTCGCGGGATTTACGATAAATATTTTAACGCTGCTTGGTATTGTGCTTGCAACAGGGCTTGTGGTTGACGATGGGATTGTCGTCACGGAAAATATTTTCAGAAAACTTGAAGAAGGCTTTTCTATTCGCAAAGCTGCGTTGGAAGGGAGCAAAGAAATTTTCTTCGCTGTAGTTTCTACATCGTTAACGCTTGCGGTGGTTTTTCTTCCCGTGGTTTTTTTGCAGGGATTTGTAGGTAGGCTTTTCCGTGAATTTGGTGTAGTGCTTGCTGCTGCAGTTTTAATATCTGCTTTTGTATCACTTACCATTACCCCTGTATTAAATGTTTATCTCACACGAAAAGATTCTTCCCATGGGAAGTTTTACGTAATGACGGAACCTTTCTTTCAGGGAATGGAAAATGGATATAAAAAAATGCTGCAGGCTTTTCTACGAGTCAGATGGGTAGCGTGGGTTATTATTGTCGGTTGCGTGGTGGTGATTTGGCTAATCGGGAGTTCTATCCAAAGCGAGCTTGCTCCCTTGGAAGATAGAGGCACGGTGCGTTTTAGCGCTACTGCGCCTGAAGGAACAAGTTTTGGTTACATGTCGAATATCTCGGATAGCATTGCCGCATTTTTATATGATTCAGTTCCTGAAAGAGATTTTGTTTTTGTGAGAACACCTGGCAATGGGAATATAAATTCATCGGCTCCGAGGATTGGTTTGATCGATCACACGCTGAGAAAAAGAAGTCAGGCAGAAATTGCATCAGATCTACAGAAGAAAGTAAATAGTAAGTTTAATGATGCCAGAATTTTTGCGATACAAGAACAAACCATTTCTGTTGGCTCTGGTTCAAGAACAAGTTTGCCCGTTCAATTTGTACTCCAGAATCAGGATCTCGACAAGATGAAAGAGATAATACCAAAATTTCTGGCAGA
>CAIYPC010000017.1 GCA_903927975.1 uncultured Bacteroidota bacterium
AAGCCACATTGAGTAACATGCTTCTTTGAATGGTAATTAACAGTTTTGAGAAAGTAATTTTTTAAAAAAGGAAAATCAGGAGCGATTAGGTTGAAGCTTTTTCAAAAGCATTTCTTTGCGGCTGCGTGAAACATCAACAATGCTTCCATCTGTCATGATTAGATAGCCGCCTTCGCCTTTCACGTATTTGTTTATTTCGTTCAGGTTAACAAGATAGGAGTGGTGTACACGAATGAAAAAATCAAAATCATTTAGTTGTTCTTCAATTTCTTTTAATGATCGACATGCCGTGATGCGTGTCTTGTTTTTGAGATGTATGTGAGTATAATTATCGTCAGCTTCACAGCGCAAAATCTGATCTGAAGGGATCAATTCAAAACCTTGGGCTGTAGGCACCGCAATTTTCAAAAAACCTGACTGTTTATTTTTTATCTGCTCGATCAGCATCATAAACTGCTCGGCAGTTGGTGATGTTTTTTGTGAAGAAGCTTTGCGCACTGCTAATATCAACTCCTTAGGATCGATGGGCTTTAATAAATAATCAAGCGCACTAAACCGAATTGCTTTGATGGCATATTGATCATAGCTTGTTGTGAATATTACTGAAAATGGTATTTCTTTGAACTCTTCAAGCAATTCGAAACCGTTCATCACAGGCATCTCGATATCGAGGAACACAATGTCGGGTTTCGATTTTTCGATAGCAGCCAATCCTTTCTTTGCAGAACCACATAAATCAGTTACCTCTAATTCGGGACAGTAATCTTTTATTATCATGCTCAATGTGTCAAGGCAATGGACCTCGTCATCAATCAGTATGGCTTTCATATATTTTTCTGTTTGTGAGATGCGATGAACTGGTTAAATATATTTCTAAACTATTTGGAAATGTTTTCAGCGTTATCATTTCCATCATTCTTGAATGTTCGTTTCATCATAGATCACAGGAATCTTTATTATTATTTCTGTTCCTGCGGGACTGCCATCTGCGTTCACCAGATCATTAATTGTTACAGGAAGATCATTGATGTTCTCGCTTTGAAGCATTGCAATCCTATCGGAAGTAATCTTCAGTCCCATCGATTTGTATTTTGTTGCAGATTTGCTCGACAGTGCAAATGATTTCTTGCGCCCGATGCCATCATCTGTGATCTTGCAAAATAGATTATCATTTTGCTCCCATAGGTCAATATCAAGATGGCCTTGGTCTTCTTTATGCATCAGGCCATGCCATATTGCATTTTCTGCAAAAGGCTGAATGATGAGCGGCGGCACTTTGAGTTGGGATATATCTAGTTCGGGGGACACAGAAATCTTATAAACAAAATGATGATCGAAGCGCAATGCTTCCATTTCAAGATACAGGGCCAAAGATTCCAGTTCGCTTTCAAGCGTTATAAGTGATGACTGCGAGTTTTGCAATATCATTCTCACCAACTTTGAAAATTTTGTAAGAAATTCTGAGGCTTGTGCCCGATTGTTCTGAAGGATGAAGCGATTGATTGAGTTCAACGAATTAAAAATAAAATGAGGGTTCATTTGTGCCCGCAATGCCTGCATTTCCAACTTGGTTTTTTGGGCATTGAATTTTGCTTCAATTATTTTGCTCTCGAGCGTTTTCTTCTCCAATTCATTTTCCGCAATCTTCCTAAGCTGTGCTTCATTTTTTCTTATCAGTATTGTGTTGCGCAACACGATCACTGCTATTAATATGATGGCAACAATGCCTATAATAAGAAATGTCCTTTGCAGTGATGCTTTCTTGATCTGCTCTTGCTGCAACTCTTTTTCCTTATTCAAAAGCTCAATTTTTTGCTCAAATCTATACGCTGCAAATTTCCCTTTTGTCTGGTCGCTTACCACAAGCTCTTTTATCACTATATATTTTTGGTAATAGAAATAAGCGCTGTCTGTTTTGTGTAGCCGATTGTAAACCGAATATAAAATTTCATACCCATCGCGTATAAACGGTTTTGATCTGGTTTTAAGCGCTAAATCGATGCTCTCTTTGGCGTATGCCAATGTTAAAGCATTGTTGTTGATGGCAAAGTAAGTTTTAGCAATGTCAAGCAAGGTCCGGTTAATTGCAATCGCATCATTCAATTTTCTATGAATGGCTAATCCCCTGAGAAAATTTTG
>CAIYPC010000018.1 GCA_903927975.1 uncultured Bacteroidota bacterium
CTTTTTTTGTTTTTTCACAAAACGACAAAAAAAGTCCTGGGGCAATAAGCGGTAATATATCAACCGCAGACGGGCAAGCAGCCCCTTATGTGAGCGTACTGATAAAAAATACAGGGCAAGGAACAATTACTGACGAAAAAGGGAATTTTGAAATAAAAAAAATAAAACCCGGTATTTATATTCTCAACGTTTCTTTATCAGGATATATTGATAGTGCAATTAATATTGAGATAAAACAAAATGAAACATTCTCTTTAAAAATTCAGCTCAGAGAAACTTATGCGGCATTGAAAACTATCATTGTCGCAGCAACGCCCCATTCAAATTATGTTGAAACTAGAATATCAGAATCACTGCACCTGAATTTGCCACTAAATGAAATACCGCAAAATATTACAGTAATTCCCAAACAACTAATTTTAGACCTGGGTTTGTTATCCATGAGCGAAGCCATACGCACGGTAAGTGGTGTAGTAAAAACCAATGGGGGGCTAAATGATTATACGCTGATTATTCGGGGAACCGATGCTACATGGAATGTATTTCGCAATGGCGTGGGCGGCTATTGGTGGAACCAACAGGAAGATGCTTCGATGCTTGAAAAAATAGAATTCGTAAAAGGCCCGGCGGGTTTTATGGTCAGTATTGCGCAGCCAGGCGGCATTGTAAATAATATAACAAAACAACCAACCAAAGAACGGATTGCGAATATTGATGAAGGCTACGGTAGTTATAATATGATGCGGATCACAGCAGATTTTGGTGGCCCGATCGATAAGAAAGAAAAATTTACTTATCGCGTTGATGTAGGCGCGCATGATCAGGAAAGGGCTTTTCAATTCAGCAAAGCGAATAGATATTTTATTTGTGCCGCTTTAAAATTTGAGCCTGATATCAACACAAGCATTACTGCTGAATATAATTACATGCGTGGAAAAACATCCGGCAATAATACTGATGTGCCTTCCATCGATGGAAAAATGTTTGCGCTCCCAAGAAATTTCGCAATAGCTGATGCGACTACCGATGCGACAAATACAAAAGACGCATATTACCGCGTTCAGCTAAAACATAATTTCAATGACAACTGGCATTTATACACACAGGCTGCTTATGTTCATGGCACCTGGGGCGGCTATATGTTGGATGCAGATGACAGTGTGCCCGTTTCAAATGACACGCTTTACAGGGCTTCCAATTTTGATGACACGCATATTTTTTCTACTGTGGTGCAGGCATATATTGATGGGAAATTTCATACTGGGCACAAGATCGAGCATAAGGTTTTAGTAGGGATTGATTATTGCAATGCAGGGTTCACTGATCTACCAGGCGGAACATGGGGAGAGCAAGAATTTGGCTTATACATTAAGCAGCCGCAATATTATGTAAGCCCCGACTCTCTAAAAAATTTCCTCATTGGGCCGAAATCCACAGTAAAGTGGGGCTGGACTTCTCTATACTTACAGGATAATATAAAAATTGCAGGGAAATTAATAGTTACATTAGCAACCCATCTCACGCACGCACCACTTTATGCTGACAATCCTGGTGGTGTACCCGATTATCAAAAAAACACCCATCATGACGCGATTAGCCCACGAGCAGGGCTAACCTGGTTATTCTCTGACAATGTATCAGTATATGCTTTGTATGATGATTGCTTCTGGCCACAGCAAGGGCCAAACTTTACGCACAAGCCTTTTGATCCGCTTACAGGGTATGATATTGAAACAGGCCTCAAAAGCTATTTTTTTAAAAAGAAACTAAGTTTGAATTTCTCTCTCTTCAATATTGTCAAGAACAATACTTCAACAGCAGACCCTTTTCACTTTGGATATCTTATTCAGGTAGGGCAGATCATAAGCAAGGGAATTGATTTTGATATGACTGGCAACATCACACCTGCACTCAGTGTAAATGCGAACTATTCATATGCAGATGCCAAAATTACCAAAGACAGTGATCCAAATATGATAGGCATGAAAAATTTTGGCACTCCTGATCATTATGGCAATCTCTGGATCAAGTACGATCTGCTTCATGGAAGATTAAAAAACATTTCATTTGCTGCTGGATATCAATATATGGGAAGACGAAACGCTGAAGTGAATTGGATACCCGGTACTGAAATTAAATTTCTTCCAGTCTATAATTTGCTTGACGCAGCAGTGAGCTATCGCACCGAAAAATTCCATATCAGTTTGAATGTGTACAACATCACGAACATCAATTATGCGGTATTGGGCTCTTTCTGTTCCAATATAAATGAATGGAGATATACCCCCGGCGAACCGATTAATTTTAGGTTGAGCGTTAGCGTTAATTTATTGCCAGTCAAAAAAAATAAATAGCCAATCCAATTCTCGTTGACCCCCACATTTTACAGAATACATTATTTTTACTCCGTCATATATTTGTTTCTAAAATCACTGAACGATAATTCTCTTGCTTATGAATTTCCGCTTCTTGAAATCATTACGATTAATTCCATTGTGGATCGCTTGCATTATTATTCATCAATCAGCAAGGTCGCAAACCGATAAAAGTTCTGCAAGCTCATCAACCTATAATATCATTCAATATGGCGCAAAGTCCGATGGTAAGACAATCAATACAACTTCAATACAAAATGCCATTAATGAGTGCCACAAAAACGGAGGAGGTGAATTAATAATCCCTACCGGAAATTTTGTTACCGGCACACTCAGGCTTTATAGCAATATGAATATTTATTTTCAATCTGGTGCTGTGCTAACAGGCAGCGAGGATGACAAAGATTATTTATATCAAAAAGATTTTGGTTTCACAGGTCCGGGTGCAGGAGTGAAAACAGGAATTTTTGTTGCGCATGATGAACAGAATATTTCCATCACAGGTTTCGGGATTATCAATGGCAATGGAATTCACTTCATGTATATGGACAGTCTTCAGCAAGGGCATGATTTTGATGCAAAATATACGAGGCAGAAAGAAGATTATATGAACCCGAAATATGGTCGCGATGATGGTCCGATTATGTGGAAGGGAAGTTATGAAGAACGTCCAGGTGTGATGGCTATTTTTTCAAGCTGCAAACATATTACCCTCAGCAATATTAAATTTCAGGAATCACCAAACTGGACAATTGCTTTTTTAAATTCGGAAGATGTGAAGATAACGTGCATCTCTATCCAAAATAATATGAACATCCCTAATAGTGATGGTATTGATTTTTATGACTCTAAAAATATCACTATTTCTGATTGCTTCATCAACGCGGGAGATGAGGCAATCGCTATTGTAAGCTCAAGCCATATCACGGCCTCCAATTGCATTTTGCATTCACGATCATGCGGCATCAGGGTTGGCTATAATGTTTTCAATAATAATAATTCAGGCGATTTGCTTTTTAATAATATCAGCATCTTTGATTCCAACAGAGGAATTGGTATTTTTCAAAGACAAAAAGGAGATATGAAGGATATGACATTCTCCAACATTCATATTAGCACAAGGCTTCATTCAGGTCAATGGTGGGGGCATGGGGAACCGATACATATTTCCGCCGTTCCGGGGCTTGGTAGCAAGGAATGTGGCAGCATCAGCAATATCAGATTTTCAAATATTACTGCTAATTCAGGATCATCTGGAATTGTAATTTTTGCTTCAGAAAAAAATTTGATTAAGGATATTTATTTTGACAATATCGATCTCTCAATAAAACAAAGTTCTCTTGAAAAAGGCTATGCAGGAAATATAGATCTTCGCCCAGTTAATAATGTTGCATTGGGAATATTCAGTCATTCCGTTCCTGCATTGTTTTCTCAATCTGTAGATAATATGGAGATAAATCATTTGAATGTTCATTGGGGAAATGGGCTTCCTGCTTATTTTAATCATGCAGTTGAATGTGATGATTTCGGAACTGTGATTATTGATGACGTGCATGAACAACTCGCTCCAGATGGAAAAGCAGGAAAGGATGCAACGATTTATTTAAATAAAGGATTATCAGCCGACACAAAGAACATTACTTCAACTGATAAGAGAAAAAAATTGATTGTAAGAGAATGAAGAATTGCTGATTTATAAGAAAGCCCCCAATAGAAATCGGGGGCTTAAGGATACAATCTATTTTTGAAATTAGGACGCTATATTAACGCTTCATTGTGTCCAAATGATTTTATAATAAGGCTAAAGAATTCTTAAAATTTATATTCCCAGCGGATCATTCATAGTAACAATTGTTCCGTCTTCTGGAATGAACATTGTATTCGCGGTATCATTTCTTACAACACCTGTTGTTATAAATTCAATCAGATCATTATTCAGTCTTTCTCTGTGCGTATAAAACAATCCATGCGGAGCATCCTGATAAATTAAATATTGATCATTAGGAATCATCTTTGAAGTTTTATCACTACTAATTTCTATGGGCACTGTGTTATCGCTGCTTCCATGAATAATGAGCGTAGGCACATTTATATTCATGGTGTCCTGTCTGAAGTCCGTTGAGCCAAATGCTTTCATGCATTCTCTTGTGGCCTTGCTTGATGCAAGCGAAGCAAGCATTCGATAATACTCAAGCAAAGGAGCGCTCACCGGATGATTGAACATCGTGACGCCGAAAAATTGCTTTCCAAATTCATCCAAAAAACCAATGCGATCATTGGTGAGTTGTGCCATCATCTCTTCTGCTTTTTCTGTCGGAACTCCATCTTGATTATCATTTGTTTTTGCTAAGAATGGAAGCACTGATGATACAAGTACAACTTTCGCAATGCGATCACTTCCATAAGCGTTGAGATAACGAGCCACTTCGCCACCGCCCATTGAAAAGCCAACAAGTGTAACATCAATAAGATCCAATTGATCAAGCAATTCTTTTAAATCTGCAGCGAGTGTATCATAATCATAATTGCCCCATGGCTTATCAGATTTGCCAAAACCGCGACGGTCGTATGTTATCACCCGCATGCCCGCATTTACCAGTGGCTCTAATTGATATTCCCACATTTCTTTACTAAGTGGCCATCCGTGTATCAATACAACTGGCTTGCCTTTTCCATAATCACAATAAGATAGCTTTATAGTTTCTTCTGAGCTATTACTTTTTACTTCTATAAATTTCATGATGATTAGTTTTTAATTATATCATCAAAAAAGCTGCCGCTTTAAAAATTGTGCAAAAGCAATTTTAATAAACGATAAACCACGAATTCAGTTTAGTCCAAAAAATAAATCTGACGCAAGTTCCTCAGATGCGGAATTTATTTCCACACATGCTATTTCAAAACCTCATTTTCTATTGCAAAAAATATGTGTTCTGGACAACAAACATATCAGTCTTCCATTGGCTTACTTATTGTAAACAGTGTTGATGCTGGGTAAATTAAATAAGTCCATGCAATCTTTTTTTTCGTTTATACTATAAATAACTTTTATGAAAATCATACACTTAGTTTTTCTATTGGCAATTTGCAATCAATGTTCTGCACAAGAAGGAAAAGACTATCATATCATGCCAGAAGCCACGCTTGTTTTTGGGGGCAGCTTTCAAAAATTTGATAACCTCAACAGTCGCGTTGCAAACTTGCCTCAATACAAACAATTGCCATCTTCCATGGGTACGGTTGAAATAGGATGGTTAAAAGAACATCATCGCTTTATTTCAGGTGCAGGAATTTTTCTTGGCAGCAGCATGAGCGGCGACCGAAATGAAAAAAGCAGCTCATTAAGATCAATGGGCGTTCATGCTGAGATTGGCTACAATCTTTTAAATAGCAAAATGGTGCTGCTCTATCCCTTAGCAGGTTTAGGATATGAGATGTATCAGGCAAGATTTTTTAAAGACAATTCATCAGTAGATTTTAACGATGTTTTACAATCGTCAACAGTTCAAAACAGTATTACTCCGGTGACTTTTAAAAATTCATTTTTCAACTATCGCTTAGGATTTGGAGTATCACTAAAATCTCCTAAATATCCTTCCAACTCTATTGGTGTTCAGGCTGGTTATGTAGGCAGCTTCAGCTCTAACTCATGGCGGGGTAATGATAATCAGGATCTAATGAATGCACCCAAAGACAAGTTGAGCAGAATCTATGTAGGGCTTGTTTTTGCTTTCAGTCCGTGGGGAATGATGAAGGATAAGCATTAATAAAATTGACTTTTTTATATAAAATTCTTTTACGCAACATCGTGCTATCTTTATATACTTTTTCACAAACAACCATTCTAAAAAAAATTTCGTTTACTATTCTAACAGACTTCTCTTTACTCGTTAATATTCAGATAGGCATGCCTGTTATAAAGACCTTTGCATTGCCTTTAATGATTATCAAATAAAAAATTATGAAATCCTATCATTTCATAGCGAAGTCATTATTAATAACTGTATTAGCTTTCGCTACAACATGGAATGCGGATGTCGAAAAAGCTAAAGTAACATTTAGCGTGAAGGGGCCATTTGGCACTGTGCACGGAAGTTTTACTGGCATGAAAGCAACTATTAAATTTGATGAAAAAGATTTATCGGGCAGCTCTTTTTCTGCAAGCATGGATGCAAAAACAGTGAGCACTGGTATTGGGCTTCGCAACAGTGATCTTCGAAATGAAGAAATATGGTTGAATACTGATAAGTTCCCACTTATAAGTTACAAATCAAACAAAATTGAAAAGACCGGAAATGGTTTTAAAGCAATTGGTGAGCTTACTTTAAAGGAACTACCAAACCAGTTGAGATCCCATTTACATTTTCACCCAAAGAAAATGAAGGAGTGTTTAAAGGACAATTCCAGGTCAATCGTGAAGATTATAAAGTAGGCAAGCCTGGTGGATCGGTTGGAAGCATCATATCAATCGAGCTTGAAGTGCCAGTTAAAAAATAAATTATTTTTTAAGGACAAGAAGTGCATATATCACATAAAGCCAGCCTAATATTCCATGAATGATTGCCCATAAAATAGATTTATTTCTTGTCCATGAAATAACAACGGCGATAATTGTACCAAGACCAACACCCGGCCCTACATATACTGGCTGCATATACACATAATGACCATCTGGCTGCGCAGTGCAGGAAAACAAAACAAAAAGCAAAAC
>CAIYPC010000019.1 GCA_903927975.1 uncultured Bacteroidota bacterium
AAAATCTTTCGAAAGACAATTCTGGCAAAATTATTTTTACCTCGTGCTCAGTGTTTTCTTTTTTCCAAAAAATAATAAAGTTCACTTCAGCTTTTTTTAACTCGTAATTTTTTAGTTTCATTGCCTCTACCTGGTTCACAAATTGTTTCGAGAACCTTAGAATCGACTTACCATTTTTGTTCAAGCATTCATTTCCGTTTATTGTTAGCAGATCACCACACTGCAATTGAGAAATCGAATGTTGTCTATGACTATCCATAAAATAATCAAGCCAAATATCTTTGAAAGTCAATTGCATGGTCAATTCATTTGGCGGCAGATAAATTTCTTTGTTTTCAATCCTTTCTAAATATTCAGATGATATGTTGTCCAGATAATTTCCATTTAAATGTATGATAAGATTTTTTTTGGCTCTTGTCATCGCCACATATAATTGCCGTTTTATTTCATCACTTGAAGGGTTGATATTTTCGAGCATCACAAAAACATTGTCAAACTCTTTCCCCTTTGCTTTATGAATGGTCGAAACAAAAATTGTTTTCCCATTTTCATTGAAAAAATCCTCAAGCTTTGACTCGCGAATAAATACCTCCAGATCTGATTTGTATTTTTTATTGGGATTGGTCGCTTCAAAATCCCGTATGATATTGGCACATATTTCAAATTTCGAACTGGTGCGAAATTTATTTACCAACTCTTTTTTCGCGGTTGCCCAGATTTCATCGCTGATAACATAAACATCATTTTCCAAATTCAATTGATCTAAAAAGAATCTGATCTCACAAAGATTATACAAATTGAAGCCATCATTGGTCTGGATCAATTTCGCTTGCATACCACTTTTCAAAAGCAGCCCAGTGATTTGCAAGGCATCGTCATTTGTTTTCGTAAGAACACAAGTTGTCCCGTCTAGGCCTGATCTGATAATATCCTCAACTAAAGGAATTGCCAGGTTACCGCTTTGGTAACGGATTATTTTTACCGTGCCATTATCTTGTTGCTTTGCGATAATTGGAGCTTCTTTCAACCTATGATGAATTGTTGCTGCAAATTGATTCGTGAATTCAACGAGATTATTTTTGCTCCTATAGTTCTCGATCAATTCATATTTGGTCGCATTTCTCTCTTTAATAAACTGCTCTAGATATTTTACGCTTGCTCCCCTGAATTCATATATATTTTGGTCATCGTCGCCAACTGCGATAACCCTCATGTCTTCATTGTGTTCAATTAAAGTAGTTATCAGCTCAAACTCGTTATGATCCATATCTTGCGCTTCATCGATCACCAAGACGGTCTTTGTAATCCTATTTGATTCAACTTCTCCATTTTTTATTTTTTCAATTGTTTTTCTCAGGATCAAATCCGATTTTTCCAAGCTCCCAACCCTCCCTAACAGATCAAAGCAATAAGAATGAAAAGTTTTTATTTCGACAAAATTTGCAGCGTTCCCGATAAGCTTCAATAACCGCTTCTTAAATTCAGTCGCTGCTGCTCGAGAGAACGTTACCATGAGCAACTGTTCATGCTTCACATCTTCCATCAAAAGCAGCGAAGCCAATTTGTGGACCAGGACCCTTGTCTTTCCGCTACCAGGGCCAGCCGGCACAACAATGTATTTAGTATCATTGTCATTAATGATCTTTAACTGCGTAGGCGAAAGTTCACCAAATAGCTGTTTGAACTTGGCTGGGGTCACATTCCTTTTGATTTCATTCTGTCGGCTTCCTTTGAAATATTTATTCAGAAAGAAAGCGTAGCTCATTTGAAAATAATCTTCCACAAACTGCAAGGCCCCCTTATAATCATCGATCATCTTCTTCGCATATTCGCCAACGATATGTATTTGCTGAACTTTGTTAAGGTAAAACTGATTTAGCTTTTGGTAATCTTCTGCTTTGTATCTTTTGTAATTGTCTTTTTCAACACGTTCAATTGTCAGGCGATTATAAACAACCAAAAAGCCCCCCTCGATTTTTACTGATTCAATTTTCGAAAGGAAGAAAAGAGCATCCTCAATTTCTTCAATCGAAGTGTGCAACTTAAAAAGGCCTTGAGCTTTTTCAAATTCATCTTTGAGTTCATGCACTGAAAATTCAACTAATGTTTCCTCCTTGTCACCGTCATCCTGGCTAGTTTTAATATTGCTTTTGTGGAATAGAAATTCAACAATAAATTTTGCCAGCGTATGACGCCTCTCGAATTTCTCGTTTAATTCTTCTTTTGGCTGC
>CAIYPC010000020.1 GCA_903927975.1 uncultured Bacteroidota bacterium
GATATTAAAATTCCGAAAAATAAATTGGTGGTAATAACCGGCATCAGTGGCAGCGGAAAATCTTCGCTTGCATTTGATACCATTTATTCTGAAGGGCAGCGGCGCTATATGGAAAGCTTCGGCGCTTATGCAAGACAGTTTATTAGCGACATGGAGAGACCGGATGTTGACAAGATCACTGGACTGAGCCCAGTCATTTCTATTGAACAAAAAACGACCAATAAAAATCCGCGAAGCACTGTTGGTACCGTAACTGAGGTATATGATTTTCTTCGACTATTGTATGCAAGAATTGGCGAAGCATATTCTTACAACACCGGAAAAAAAATGGTGAAGTTTAGTGAAGAAGAAATTGTAGAAAATGTTTTTTCAAAATTCAAGAACAAAAAAATTTCTTTGTTAGCACCTGTTGTGCGCGGAAGAAAAGGTCATTATCGTGAACTGTTTGAAGACATCCGCAAAAAAGGATATTTGAAAGTGAGGGTTGATGGCGAAGTGAAAGATTTGGTTGCGAAAATGCAGGTTGATCGTTATAAAATTCATGATATAGAAATTGTGATTGATCGCTTGGCAGTGACTGCAGATATGAAAGTTCGGTTAAGCCAAAGCGTTCAAAAATCTTTGCAGATTGGTAAAGATTTAATGTTTATTTTATTGAATGATGATAATCACATCGTGCAATATTCCAAACAGCTCATGTGTGAAGACACTGGGATTAGTTATGAAGAGCCTTCGCCAAATAGTTTTTCTTTCAACTCTCCTTATGGTGCATGCCCAACATGCAAAGGTTTGGGAGATGTTTATACAATCAGCATTCAGGAAGTGTTGCCTGATAAAACGAAAAGCGTGAACGAAGGCGGCATTGTGCCATTGGGCGAAGAGCGTGATGCCAGTGTGTTTCAGCAGGTGGTGCGGTTTGCAAAAAAACATAAAATCAATTTAGCAAAGCCAATCAAAGATTTGAGTGAAGCACAGCTTGATTTGCTTTTATATGGCGATGCTGCCGAAGCAACAAGCTTTGATGTTCTTTTAAATGACGAGAATGTTCCGGATACTTACACCGGAAGTTATGAAGGAATAATCCCCATGTTGAAGAGATGGTTTTCTTCATCGTATAGTACAGAGACATTAAGAGCATGGGTCGAGAAATATATGGAATTGAAAAAATGCGAAACATGCAATGGAGCGAGATTAAAAAAAGAAAGTCTTTGGTTTAAGGTGGATGAAAAAAATATTTCGCAGCTCAGCGAAATGAATTTAAATATATTGATGCATTGGTTTGATGGCGTTGAAAAAAGATTGAGCAACAAACAAAACATTATTGCGAAAGATGTTTTGAAAGAAATTCGAGAAAGACTACAATTTTTATTGGATGTTGGATTGACGTATATCTCTCTTAACCGTCCTTCGCGAACATTGAGTGGTGGCGAGTCTCAGCGTATTCGCCTTGCAACGCAGATTGGATCACAGTTGCAGGGCATCACTTATATTTTGGATGAACCGAGTATTGGTTTGCACCAAAGGGATAATCAACGATTGATAACTGCATTGAAAAATCTTCGCAACATTGGCAATAGTGTGCTGGTAGTTGAACATGATAAAGACATTATGCTTGCTGCAGATTATTTAATTGACATAGGTCCACGTGCTGGTTTTCACGGCGGTAGAATTGTAGCGGAAGGTATTCCCGCGGATC
>CAIYPC010000021.1 GCA_903927975.1 uncultured Bacteroidota bacterium
CACTTCACCCGTTATACCATTCAATGTAACACATCACACATCTGTTATCCGTTGGTCATTTTACTTCATATTAATAATACCTTTACTGCATAGCTCCCATCTTAAGCCATTACTTAATCTTTTATAAGTATAACACATGTCCGCAGTAAATAGCCCACCCGGATATCCCGTCCCATCCGCCGGAATATTTTTTATTTTTAACCTTCAATATAGAACACAAATTCTCTGTTGAGCCGGGGTTTTATGGAAAAGGCCGGCTTCGCCATGTAATTAAGCCTAATCATGATTTTTATTAAATTACTTTGCGAAATATTTTTTGATTAATTCGATTATTCTTTATAGCATGTCAAATATTCGAACTAAAGTTTGTGTCGTTGTGCCCTGCTACAATGAGGAGGAGATTCTAAAGCAGTCTGTTGATACATTACAGGCATTTCTTGAAGAGCTTATTAATGAAGGCGTTGCTCATGAAGGCAGTTTTATAGCGCTTATAGACGATGGCAGTTCAGATACGACCTGGGCCATTATGGAAGAGCTTAAGAAAACATACACGGGCAGGTTGAGGGCTATTAAGCTTTCGCGTAACCAGGGCCATCAGTCTGCATTGCTTTCTGGTTTATTATCTTTTGGTAATGAGGTTGATTGTGCCATTAGTATTGATAGTGATTTGCAGGACGATATTTTGGTGATGAGAGATATGCTGGGGTTATATAAACAAGGTTTTGAAGTGATATACGGTGTGCGAAATCAACGAAAAACTGATACGTTTTTTAAGAGGATTACAGCCGAATTTTTTTATCGCCTGATGCTGTTTCTCGGTGTTAAAATTGTTTACAATCATGCCGATTACAGATTGGCCAGTTCACGTGTTATTCAGACTTTAGGAGATTTTAAAGAGGTTAATCTTTTTCTGAGAGGTATATTTCCTTTAATTGGATTCAAAAGCGCTGAAGTTTATTATGACCGAAAAGAAAGAACTGCCGGTGAATCTAAGTATCCGCTAAGCAAAATGCTGTCGTTTGCGTGGGATGGAATCACCTCTTTTAGTGTGCAACCTCTGCGTATTGTTTTTTTTCTCGGGTTTATTATTTTTCTATGTAGCATCGTTTTTTCGTTTGTAGTTATCTATTCCTATATGCAAAACCAGGTGATAAAAGGATGGAGTTCACTGGCTATAGCTGTCTCCTTTATTGGCAGCATTCAACTTATGGCAATCGGAATTATTGGTGAGTACGTTGGGAAAATATACAAGGAAACCAAACAGCGTCCCAGGTTTATTATTGATAAAATTATTTAGTGTGCTATGTCAAAAAAAAATGATTTCGACAATTTCGATGAACACGCAAAGGGCTACCGGGATGAGCATAGTAAGCAGACAAAATTAATTGGTATTGAAAGCAGTTATTTTGCAGATTTCAAAATTAAGCAATTGGCAAACGATGAGAAAAGCAATGTAAACAAACGGCTAAAAATTTTAGACTACGGCTGTGGCGATGGTATTGCCGAGAGTTTTTTTGCAAAATATTTTCCCAATGCACACATTGTAGGTTTAGACGTTTCAGAAGAAAGTATTGAAATTGCCCGGGCAAAGAAATTCTCTAATGCTGAATATAAAGTGTTTGATGGCCGTGACATACCATTGGAAAGTGGAACATTCGACATCATTTTCGTAGCAATGGTTTTGCATCATATAAACCACAAACTACATGATGCAATTTTGAATGAACTCTTGAGGGTTTTAGCGCCCGGAGGCAGAATTTATATTTTTGAGCATAATCCTTTTAATCCGGTTACCAGGTATTTTATTAATACCTGCCCTTTTGATAAAGATGCGCACCTTCTTAATCCTGTTTCATTAAAAAACAAGCTTAAAAAACGTGGCTTTAGCAATGTCCGTAATTCATACCTTTTCTTTCTTCCCCGGTTTAAATCATTAACGCCATTTTTCTTTATAGAAAATCATTTGCGCTGGCTTGGCCTGGGGGGCCAGTACTATTCCCGGGCAACAAGGGATTAAATATCTTATCGCCGCTTGGCAATGGCTAAGCATGTACTATTTTTACAAATTGCGTTATATCCTTACTCCGCAGCAATCAGTTGCAGTGTTGTTTTTAGAATGTTGCAATGCATTCTAATTCATAAAACGCATTATCCATTCAACTTTTTCTAAAAATTTTCCAACCTTATTTTTTTCTTTCCGTATACCATCATGTGTGGCTTGTATATTTCAAAGCTGTATACATTACTAACCGCCTAAAAACTAAAACTATGAACCTGTTCTACGATCCATCCATCTCAGCTCTTCGTCAATTAGTTGACTCTTCCGACAAATCAGTAAAAGTACACAACGTTGTTGTTGACTTTGATGGCGAAGTAATTATCGACCCCGAGATGAAATATGAAGGTATAGCCCTGAACAGGTTTAAGTTTCACACCAAAATCAGCCAGTCTATCAGCAAAAACGCAAAAGGTATGAAAGCCCTTTTCGAAACCCTGTTGGAGGCTTATAGCAGAGGAGAGCAAGCTATACAGTTACATGGCTTAAAACGTGCTGCTTAAGCAATATTGCGTAAATACTTATCGTCGGCTAAAATGCAAACGGGTGTTTGCAAAATAATTGAACTATCGGGATGGGTATATACCGTACCGCGCTTTACATGCCGGCGGTGCGACCATTTTTTAAACTTACTTTGATTGCTTCTCTGCTCCCTTAACTTCGGCTGCTTTTGCGCATCCGGAAACGACTGGGCCGCTAATATGCTGCTTACCATTAAACCTAAAACCACAGTAATAATACGTTTCATTAAACTTGCTTTTTATAGTAGCGTTTGTCAGTTGCTAAGTTTAAAAAAAATATTGAGCG
>CAIYPC010000022.1 GCA_903927975.1 uncultured Bacteroidota bacterium
TGCCCAATAATTTTGTAGAAAGCCCGACTTCCTGAACAATAACTGTTATAGTACCTTTTACTGGATCAGCTTTTACTATGGTAAGCGGGATTCTCTCTCCAACTTCCTTTACCATTAAAACAACAAACTGCCCGAACAATAAATTCCCATATCCTTTCACAGGAGCTCCGTGCGATTTCCAATTTTTTGCAAAATCATTTAATAAGTCTTCAATCTGCAATGCCTCGGCAATGGAGAATATTCGGTTGCTTTGATAAATCCATACCCGCGAATCAGCCGCAAAATCCGTAGGCAACAATTCTTTATAGTTGAAATTCATGGGGCAAAGTTAACTATGATTGAATTGATTTAATGATAGGCTATGATTTTTCCTGTCTTAAACTGTGATTGGAATGATTATTTGATTGACTATGATCCCTCAATCATAGCTTTCATTCAATCAAAAAAATCATAGTTCCCGTTTTTTCTCAGGTTTCATAACCCTTTTGAATTGTAGACTGGTATTACCAAAGTTGATAAGCAATCCTATATCCATCTTATAAGCTTCCAAGTAATTGATTGCCTGAGCGAGATGTACATTCTCAAGTTGAATAACAGCTTTTAGTTCAACCATTATTTTCTTTTCAACAAAAAAATCTACCCTTCTTAATCCAATATTTTCACCTTTATAAAAAATTTCCATTTCATGCTCACGGCTAAAATTTAAATTTTGTTTGGACATTTCAATTGCTAATGCCCTTTGATAAATCACTTCTTGAAAGCCGTTGCCTAAAATGTGATGTACTTCCATTGCACATCCAATTATTTTTCCAGTCAACTCACTGTCTGGATATTTGTTATTAACGATTTCCTTGTTTTCATTTATAGGCATAAGGTTTATTTTTTCACGTTCGATTTTTATCACTTCTAGCCTAATTGATTATTCGAGTTGCTATAATTCTTTAATCATAGTCTTCAAATAATCAATTAAATCATAGTTCTAAAACGAAGCTGCAATCAACTCCGCCACATCCATCACTTTCACATCATCTTCTCTTTCTTTATTCTTCACGCCATCAGTCATCATCGTATTGCAAAAAGGGCAAGCTGATGCAATAATATTTGCGCCTGTCTCGATGGCTTCTGCACTTCTTTCAAAATTAATTCTTGTCGTTCCTTTTTCTTCTTCTTTAAACATTTGCGCACCGCCTGCGCCGCAACATAATCCTTTGCTTTTGCAGCGTTTCATTTCAACAAGCTCAGCATCCAAAGCTTCCAGAACTTTTCTTGGTGCTTCATAAATATGATTGGCTCTTCCGAGATAGCAGCTATCGTGATATGTGATTTTTTTCCCTTTAAAAGTGCCGCCTTCTTTTAATTTTATTTTTCCTTCATCAATCAGTTGCTGTAAAAAAACAGTGTGATGGATCACTTCATAATTACCACCCAATTCAGGGTATTCGTTTTTTAAAATATTAAAACAATGCGGACAGGCAGTCACAATTTTTTTGACTGAATAATTATTAAGGATTTGAATATTTTGATAAGCCATCATCTGGAACATGAACTCATTTCCCGCTCTGCGGGCAGGATCTCCGGTACACATTTCTTCTTTCCCCAAAATTGCATATTTGATGGACGCTTTTTCAAGTATCATCGCAAATGCTTTCGTTATTTTTTGTGCCCGTTGATCAAAACTTCCGGCGCAGCCGACCCAAAATAAAACTTCAGGAGATTCTCCATTTGCAAATAGCTCAGCCATTGTTGGCACAACCATAATGATAATTTTTCGTAAATCTAATTAAAAAGGCGGAAGGCGGGAGGTTTAGGGTTGAAGGTCTGAGGTTTAAGGTTGAGGGTTTAAGGTTCTTAGGTGCAACACAATAATAAATTGGAACATTTCATTTTGCTGTCGCGCCTTACGCCCTAAACCTTCCGCCTCTTTCCGTAACTTTATATCACAAAAGAAATCTCATGGGCATTGAAGATAAAATGTTGCTGATCCGCAATTATGATCTGTGGCGAAATTTGAGCGACGAGGAATATCATACACTGAAAGTAGACGATGGTTTCAAAGAAGCGAAGAAAGGAGATTATATTTATTTTGAGGCCTTCAACCACCACAAAATTTATTTCCTGAAAAAGGGCTATATCAAGATTGGTTATATTGACAATGATGGCAATCACATCGTGAAAGAAATCATCAAGCCTGGTGATTTTTTTGGGCAGATCACCCTGGAGCGTGAAAATCTTCATGGCGAGTTTGCGCAAGCTTATAAAAATGATATCAGCCTTTGCTCGTTTTCAGTTGATGATTTTGAAAATTTGCTGAAACGCAGACCAGATATCGCTTTGAAATATCGAAAATGGGTTGGGTTCAAATTAAGAAAGGTAGAAAATCGTCTTCTGAATCTGCTTAATAAAGATGTAAAAAAACGATTAGAGAATTTTTTTCTCCAGCTTGCCGAACAAAATCATCCTCAAAAGGAAGGTGTTTTTTGCATTCATAATTATTTTACACATGAAGATATTGCAGGCTTGATTGGTTCAAGCAGACAAACTGTAACTACATTGATCAATGAACTGGAAACAGAAAATATTTTGACATATAACCGAAGCCAGATCTGTTTTCCTGATGTTAAGAAGCTGCAAAAGCGCGGAAATGTCGCATAAACGACAGTAACAAACAGGCAGTCTGTTTATTTTTGAATCATAAACAAAAACTCGCTTATGAATTTCAATAATATCATTTTATGGGTGCTTCGTTTAGCTGCGGCAGGCATATTGATTATGACACTTTATTTTAAATTCACGGCCCATCCACAATCAGTGAAATTATTCACTGAATTGGGAATGGAACCATGGGGCAGAATTGGCACTGGAATTTTTGAATTGATTGCATCCATTTTGATTTTATATCCCAGAACAACAGGCAATGGCGCTGTGCTTGGCATGGGCTTGATGGGAGGTGCCATGTATTTTCATATAACCAAATTGGGCATTGTTTGGGATGGCGATGCAGTATTGTTTATTTATGCGGCAACCGTCTTCGTTTGTTGTGCAATTTTGGCAATAGTCTATAGAAAACAAGTACTAGATCTAGTGCCTTTTAAAAAAGCGTAAATTTTTAACACCATTCATAATAATCAGTGATTATTTTAAACTGAGTGTTATTAGTTTTGTCTATCATTGAAAACAAACTATGAAGAAAAAATTTCTGTTAAGTCTGGTAATATTATTATCGGTAAGATTTGCATTTGCTCAAAATTATGCGCCTTTTGATGAGGCATCAACAGTTCAGTTTAAAATCAAGAATTTTGGTTTTAATGTTGAAGGCTCTTTTAAAGGATTGAAAGGGTCAATTGAGTTTAATCCAGAAAACGCTACTGCAGCAAAGTTTAATGTGAGCGTTGATGCAAACACTGTAAACACAGACAATGATATGCGTGATAATCATCTGAGGGAAGACAGTTATTTTGATGTGAAAAATCATCCGCGCATAAGCTTCGTGTCCACCAAGATCACGGGCTCGAACAAAGCAGGAACATTTTTTATTTTCGGAAACCTTGAAATGAAAGGAATAACCAAAGAAATCTCTTTTCCATTCACTGCGACGGCGACAGATGGGGGATTTATATTCAAAGGAGAATTTAAAATCAATAGAAGAGATTTTAAGGTTGGCGGATCAAGCACATTATCAGATAATGTGGATATTATACTGAACATCACAGCAAAAAAATAATTAAATTCATACAGACAAAAACTATGCAGTTACAGCA
>CAIYPC010000023.1 GCA_903927975.1 uncultured Bacteroidota bacterium
ATTGCAAAATACAATCAGCTCATTCGCATTGAAGAAATGTTGGGCGAGAATGCTATTTATCCGAAAGGAAAAATTAAATTTGGAAAATAAAGCAGTTTGTGGTTTGAAGTTTGTGGTTCTTATAATCGGCAAGAAATTAATTTTTTAGAATCAGAAAGCTTCAAATTCGAATTTCATCATGAACTTCGAATTAAAGAACTACAAAGCACAAACTTCAAACCACAAACAAAACATGAATTTCCTCCAAAAAATTCCATCGTGGCTAAAGAACAAGTATATCTTGACGGCTGTCGGTTTTGTTGTGTGGATGTTCTTTTTTGATGAGAGAGATTTTATTACCACTCATATTAAGCAACCGATGGAGCTTAAAAAGCTTCAGCAAAGCGAAAAATATTATCAGGATGAAATTACAGCTACCAAAACTGAATTGGACAGGCTGAAATCGAACCCATCGACTATTGAAAAATACGCCAGAGAGAAATATTTGATGAAACGCGATAATGAAGATCTGTTTCTCATCCATGAAAAATAGCCATTTACCGAGTCTGCTGTTGATTCTTACCTTCTATTCTAAAATAATTGCCGCATAAAGGGATATTTTTTTGCAAGCGCAATAAGAATACCCAAATCTCGTTTTTAATACGGACGTTTCAGGTTACTGGATAAAAATTAGGACATAAAATGGTTTCGCCTATGACACTCTTTACACCGGAGGATCTTTTGCTGTATTTGCACAAGGAGTCTTCGCCAGAGCTTACAGCCTCTATTGAGGCAGCATTGATCGAAGATTGGACACTTCGAGAAAAAATGCAAGTTTTGCAATCTTCTGCAGAACAGTTGGACAAATTAGTCGTTTCTCCCCGCATGGAAGTTGTTTTAAAAGTGATGAACTACGCACGCGAGACTGCTGTCGAGTCTATCCATCACCGTTAGAACAAACAATAGCGATTGAATTGCTTAATTTCGTGGGCATATTATGACCCGGAAAGAACGCTTTCAATTTGTGATCGACTATTTTCAGCAACATTCACCTGATGCTGAAACTGAGCTGACTTATGATAATCCCTACGAATTATTGGTCGCCGTTATCTTGTCTGCCCAATGCACCGACAAACGGGTGAACATTACAACGCCAGATATCTTTCGCAGATATCCGAATGTTGAAAGGCTTTCACGGGCAACCTTCGATGATTTGTTCCCGCTCATCAAAAGCATTTCTTATCCCAACAATAAAACAAAGCACCTCATCGGCATGGCTAATATGGTGATGGAAAAATTTCATGGGGAAATTCCATTGACCGTTGATGAGCTGATTGAATTGCCCGGCGTCGGAAGAAAAACAGCCAACGTTATTACATCTGTTATTGATCAGCAACCAAACATGGCTGTTGATACGCATGTGTTCCGTGTTTCCGCAAGAATTGGTCTCACCTTAAATGCAAAAACTCCGTTAGCAACAGAGAAACAGTTGATTGAATTAATCCCAACAGATCTCGTTCACGTTGCGCATCATTGGCTCATTCTTCATGGGCGATATGTTTGCGTTGCACGCAAACCCAAATGCGAAATTTGTGGGCTGAAACCAGCTTGTAAGTATTATAATAAGAATGTGAAACCGAAGAAGGAAACTGCGTAATTTTTTGGGACGATCAATAGAGCCTTGATGAAGCATCGTTGCGACGCTCCGTTCATCGGTTGTGCTACTATTGAGCTTTGGTTTCCTCTGCAATCCTCATCACAAAAAATATCTTGTTATTAATCGGAGATTTCGAATTAACCACTGGAAACTCAAAACCAGAAACTCGAAACTCCCATCGTAAATTTGCTCACCAGATGGATTATCTCAAGCAATATAAAAGTTTTGTCAACAGCTATTACCTCTCAGAAGGAGTGCGCATAAGCATTGGCGTTACATTGCCCGCTGTTGTGATGAGCTATTTCAATAATCTTTCTGCAGGCATTATTGTTTCGCTCGGCGCACTTTGTGTGAGCATGCCCGATAATGCAGGTCCAATTCACCATCGCCGCAATGCAATGCTTGTGTGCAATGCAGTCATTTTTTTTGTTGCATTAGTAACAGGCTTTGTGTCAGGCAATGAATGGATGCTTGGGGCTACGATATTTATTTTCTGTTTTGTATTTGCAATGATTGGAGTTTATGGAAGCCGAGCGACCTCTATTGGTTTAGCAGCTTTGTTGGTGATGGTGCTAAACATTGATCGGCAACATCAAGGCTGGGATATCTTTTTGAATGCTGCATATATTTTATGCGGCGGTATTTGGTACATGCTTTTGAGCTTATCAATTTACGGCTTTCGCCCTTACAAATTAGCACAACAGGCATTGGGCGAATGCATACAATCAACGGCTGATTACCTGCGCATCAAAGCATCTTTTTATGAAAAGAAGGATGAATTCACAGAGAACTATACGCAACTATTAGATAAACAAATTGAAGTTCATCAAAAGCAAGATCTTGTTCGCGAACTTCTTTTCAAAAGTCGTGATATCATTCGTGAATCAACCAGTATCGGAAGAATATTGGTGATGGCATTTTTAGATATCATTGATTTGTTTGAGAGGATCATCACATCACATCAAGATTACCATTTGCTGAATGAAAAATTTGGCGATACTGATATACTTGAAAAGTTCAGACACTCAATCCTTGTTATGGCTAATGAGCTTGATGCGATAGGCATAGCCGTGAAAAGCACAAAGCCGTATTCGCAGGAAGCAAACCTTCGCTCTCAAATTGCAGAGCTAAAAGAATATTTTGAAAACTTTCGCGATGAATATCGTTCAGCAGAAAATGTGGAAGCATTCATTAGCCTGCGACAAATTCTTGAAAGCATTGAAGACATTGCTGCCCGCATTTACACCTTGGAAAATTATACTACCTACGATAAAAAATTTATCAAGAAACAACAACCAAAAATTGATTACGATGAATTTGTGGTGCATGAAGAAATTGAACCGAAACTATTAGTAGAAAATCTCACGCTACAATCAAATATTTTTCGGCATTCGCTGAGGTTATGTATAGCAACGATGGTGGGTTTTATCGTTTCCAAATTCTTTTCTTTTGGTCATAGCTATTGGATACTGCTCACGATTATTGTTATTATCAAACCCGGTTATAGTCTCACAAAACAAAGAAATTCAGAAAGGCTTTGGGGAACGATTGCAGGCGTATTAATTGGCTTTGCAGCTATTTATTTCATAAAAAATAAGACGGCTCTTTTTGTGATAATGATGATGTTCATGATTGGCTCTTATAGTTTCATGCGCATAAAATATTTGGTTTTTGTTTCATTGATGACACCTTATATTTTATTATTATTTTTTCTGTTGAACCCCACTAATTTCAGGATGGTGATGACAGATAGAATCATAGATACCATCATTGCTTCTACCATTGCTTTTATTGCAAACATTTTCCTTTTTCCATCGTGGGAGCATGAACAGATTAATGAGTACATGGTAAAAATGATAGAAGCGAACCTGAATTATTTTGATGATGTTGCCACTTCTTTCTTAAATAAAACACCTACAATTACTGAGTATAAATTATCACGCAAAAATGCTTTTGTTGCATTGGCAAATTTAACGGACGCGTTCAACCGCATGCTCAGCGAACCAAAAAGCAAACAAAAAAATGCAAGGGAGCTTCATCAGTTTGTTGTTTCCAATCACATGCTCACATCGCATATCGCCACGCTTTCCTATTATGTCCCGCGATATAATAAAAACAATAGTCAGTATAATTTTTCTCCGGTTATTAATACCATTGAATCAAAACTGAGAAATACAAAATCGCTTTTAGAAGATGATAAAAAGATTAATCACATTGATGAAGAAGAAAATGGCTGGCGGCTTTTTAATGGAAAAGTAAATTCGCTGACTGAACTACGAAAAAAAGAATTGCAATCTGGTATTCTTGAGAGCGAAACGAAAAAAGAACTATCAAACATAAAACCGTTGGCAGATCAATTCAATTTTATTATGAACATTGCCATGAATATGGAGAAAATGAATATTCAGTTTCAAGAATAAAATCGTTCAAAAAATTCTCTCGCAAAGACGCTAAGGCGCAACGAAAACAACAAGAAACATTAATAATTCCCTTTGCGTCTTAGCGGCGTTGCGAGATGACAAATCAATTATTGCTTCCCAACATTTCTCTAAGTTTCATCACCAATTCAGTTTTGGTGATTGGAATTCCCATGATTTTATTATAGCCTTTCGCATCCACAAAATATTGGTCGCGAATAATTTTTATTAGTTGTCCATTATTGATTTCTGGTATCAATACCTGATCAAAATTTTTCAAGATGTCGCCGAGGTTTTTCGGGAACGGGCGAATATAACGGAGATGCGCATGTGAAATAGCATAGCCTTCACGCTGTAATTCAGCAACAGAGCTTTTGATGGCACCGTAAGTACTTCCCCAACCTAGCACCAGCAGTTTTCCTTTTTCAGCACCGCTATCCAAATGTTGCGATGGAATATAATCAGCAATCTTATCAACTTTTTCTTGTCTTATTTTCACCATCAACTGATGGTTTTCCGGATCATAACTAACGTTGCCCGTGATGTTCTGTTTTTCCAATCCACCAACACGATGCTGAAGAGCTGGCGTTCCTGGAATTGCCCATGGACGAACCAATTTCTCATCGCGCAAATAAGGAAGAAATTTATCTTCGTGATCGCCTAACTCTGTTTTGAACTTCACTTCAATTGGTGGCAGATCATTGCTTGTTGGATATTTCCACGGCTCAGCACCATTCGCAATATAGCCATCGCTCAAAAAGATTACAGGAGTCATGTGCTGTATGGCAATGCGCACTGCTTCATATACTGCATAAAAACAATCGCTTGGTGTTGATGCAGAAACGATCGGCATTGGGCATTCGCCATTTCTTCCATAATATGATTGCAGCAAATCGCTCTGTTCCGTTTTTGTTGGCAATCCGGTTGATGGTCCGCCACGTTGAATATTGCAGATCAACAATGGTATTTCCATCATCACAGCAAGCCCCATCGCTTCTGCTTTCAACGCCATACCCGGACCTGATGTTGATGTAACTGCAATCGATCCACCATAACTGGCACCTATAGCCGAAGTGATAGCTGCAATTTCATCTTCTGCTTGAAATGTGCGCACACCAAAATTTTTATACTTGCTTAAATCATGCAAAATATCAGAAGCCGGCGTAATGGGATATGATCCGAGAAATATCGGAAGTCCGCTTTTTTGCGAAGCAGCAATCAATCCAAAAGAAAGCGCTTGATTGCCCATGATGGATCGATAGTTGCCCGCTTCCAGTTTTGCTTTTTCAACTTTATATGTGGTGGTGAAAGTTTCTGTGGTGTCGCCAAAATTGTATCCGGCATGCATCGCCTTGATATTGCTTTGAAAAATCTCTGGCTTCTTACCAAATTTTTCTTTCAAAAATTTTTCAGTGGTTTCCATATCACGATTGTACATCCAATATAAAAAACCAAGCACGAACATATTCTTTGCGCGATCTTTTTCTTTCATGCCGATTGAAAATTCTTTCAGCGCCTCTCGCGTCATCTTTGTCACATCGATCTTTATCACTTCGTAACTGTCGAGACTATTGTCTTCTAATGGATTTATTCCTTCTGGATAATTTGCGAGGCGAAGATTCTTTGAATCGAAACCTTCCACATTCGCAATAATTTTTCCACCACGCTTCAATGCTTTCAGATTTGTTTTTAGTGCAGCAGCGTTCATTGCTACCAGCACATCACATTCATCACCCGGAGTGAAAATATGATCGCTCGAAAATCTGAGCTGGTAGCCGCTTACACCGGGAAGTGTTCCTTGCGGCGCACGTATCTCTGCAGGGAAATCGGGAAATGTTGCAAGGTCGATTCCAAGCAAAGCTGTATTATTCATGAACTGGCTTCCGGTCAACTGCATTCCATCACCGGAGTCTCCCGCAAATTTTATGACTACATCTTGTAGTACTTGTTCTTTTCTGTTCATATAGCAAAATTAATCGAATATAAGATAGAATATGGTTTGTTGCAAACACACATTAATTGTTACGATTTTTTTAAGGTTTGTTAATAACATAAAAATATCTTTTAAAGATGCAATGGCAAAAAATTTCAAACTCTCTTACAATCAAATAATTTTAAAAAACAATTCAAGTGATCTATCAAATTTAAATTCTTAGCCAAACTCATTTTAATTTTTTCATCGCTGCGCTATAAGCAATGATTTCATTTGTGTGATTGCCATTTTGTTCAGTTCAATAAGCCGCTGGCTTTGCGATAATAATCCCTGATTGATAAATATTGCATTGATGCTTTCCATATTGCTCAGCACAACCAATTGTTCAATGCTGGCTTCATCTATAATGTTTCCTTTTGTCGTTGGATTTTCATCTCTCCATTGTTTTGCAGTTTTGCCAAACAAGGCAACGTTCAGCAAATCTGCTTCACTGGCATATACAAAACTGATTTGTGTTTTATTTAGTTCCTTTGGTATCAAGTTTTCTTTGATGGCATCGGTGTGTATTTGGTAATTCACTTTTGCTAAAGTCCGCTGCAAGTCCCAATCTAATTTAAGGCGATTGTTTTCATCGCTTTTCAGGCGTTGGAATTCTTTGATAAGGTAAAGTTTGAAACCAGCCGAGATCCAAGAGGCAAATTCAAAAGCAATGTCTCTGTGCGCAAATGTGCCTCCTCCATATCTACCCGTTTTGGAAATGATGCCAGTAGCATTTGTTTTTTCAATCCATTGTTTTGAGGACAACACAAAACCATTACTTCCTGCTTCGTTTTTAATGTTACTGAATTCAGTAACATTAAAAATTGGGTTGTGCATTTGCTCCCACAAGCCCATAAACTCGATGGTATATTTTGTACTTAGCCAATGTAAAATGACAAGACCAGTTGAATCTTCGTTTTTATGTTTCGCAATGTCTGTAAGAGATATATAATCGCCTTCTTGTTTTGTGATTATTGAAATCTCTTTCCCATGAACATTTATTATTGCATTCTTTTTCATTTTAATAAGTAAGTTTAGGTATAAGGTAAAAATTGTGAAGCTATTTAGTTTCAAGCCTGATCCTAATCAAAAAAATCAGTTCACTCCCATCGCTTTATAAATCGCATCGAAAATACTGCGGCGAACACTCAGGCTTGAAATTTTTCCATTCTCGCTCGTTGGATTCACACGATTTGATAATAAAATATAAATGAGATTATATTTTGGATCTACCCAAACACAAGTGCCCGTAAACCCAGTGTGACCAAAGGTTTGCGGTGATGCATATTTACTCGGGTATGGATCTTTATTAGTTGCATTGTCTTTCTCTGGTTTATCAAAACCAATTCCGCGGCGGCTGATATCCGAATGATATCCAGTGAAGTAATCAATCGTTTCTTTTTTCAAAAATTGCTGACCGTTCATCGTTCCTCCATTCAACAACATCTGTTCAAGTATTGCTAAATCATACGCATCGCTGAACAAACCTGCATGACCTGCTACTCCGCCAAACATCGCAGAACCGGGATCATGCACATCTCCACGTATCAATTGCTTTCTGAAAATCTGCTCATTTTCTGTTGGCGCAATCCTATCTAAAGGAAAAGAATTTCTGGGCTTGAAACCAGTTGTGGTCATGTACAACGGATCATAATAAGTTTTCTTCACGTATTCATCAAGCGTCATTCCTGTGATTGCTTCCACAATCTTTCCCATGAAAATAAAATCGTTGTCGCTATAAATATATTTTTTTTGTTGCTCAACATTGCTAGTCAAAATGCGACTATAAATTGTGTCCAGCCAATCATTGCGCATATATAAATTTTCTGCAATGCGAATCCGATGAGCACTATCTTGTTTCCATGAATAATATAAAGGCAAAGGAATTCCTTTTTTTGTGCTGTCGATTGTTTCTTTATAAAATGGTATGAATGCTTTTAACCCCGCCTGATGCAAAAGCACATCCCAAATTTTTATTGATTCTTTGTTTGTTCCTTTCACCCATGGCAAATAATCACCCAAAGTTTTTTGTATATCCAATTTCCCTTCATCATACAATTTCATTACCGCCATTGTGGTAGCACAAATTTTTGTGACTGATGCGAGATCGTAAATCGTTTCCTTGTAAACAGGTTCCTTTTTATCATAAGATAGATAGCCAAAAGCTTTATCATAAACCACTTTTCCATCTTTTGCAACCAGCACCACACATCCGGGAAATGCTTCTTTGGCAATAGCCGCTTTACAAACTGAATCAATCACCTGAAGTTTTTCGGCATTAAACCCAAGTGTTGTTGCTGGAACAATCGGCAGCAACCCGCCAGCATGAACAATGCCGCTTCCATATTTCAAATTTTCACAAACAGTAACAGGCAATGTTCCTTTGGCTGAAAATTTTCCATTCAGAAAATCTGCTGCAACTTCTTGAGTAATATCATCATCTTCATAACATGCTATCAAAGTTTTTGCATTGCAGAAATTTTTGATGATATAAGGATTTCCAAATACCATAGTAACGCATTTATTCTGCAGTTGCAATTGATTAAGCAGCCATAATGCAGAATTACTGATACCAAAATTATTTGCCGGGAAGCGATTATAATTATGCAAACCAATCACCACCTCATCATAACGATTTCTCAGCAATTCCAGCATGGCTAAGGCTTTCATGCTATCGAGTGAGTTATCAAAATAATAAACATTTGCTTTATAATCTTTGCGCATGCGACGGGCAAATTCATTATCGTTCGATAACCCGATTCCTACATAAGCAATTTTTTTCTTCGGCGAGGCATGCAATGGAAAAACGCTTGCATCATCATTTCTTAATAAAGTGATTGCTTCTTCAGCAACTCTATGTCTCATTTCATTCACATCTTTATTCAGATCCTCCGTCAAAGAATCTATTTTGATTGGTTGAAGATTTGCAAGACCATAATTATATTTAGCAAACAATACTTTTTTCACATGCGCATTAATGTCTTTCCATTTTAATTTTCTCTCTTGAAGTGCCTCTTTAATTTTCATCACCGCAGTATCAATATTTCCAGGCAGGCAAAGCATATCATTTCCAGCTACCAATGACTGAACAGAAGATTCTCCATCGGGAAAAAATTTCGTAACGCCTTTCATTTCGAGCGCATCAGTGAAACTTATGCCATTATATTTTAATTTTTTTCTAAGAAGTTTGGTAACATTTTTATTCGAAAGTGAAGTTGCGAGATTGGGCGTGTTATCAATATCAGGAATATACAAATGCGCAATCATCACGCTGCCAATTCCTGCGTTGAATAATTTTTTGAATGGATACAATTCAAGCGTGTCAAGCTCTTTCAGGGTTTTATTAATAACAGGCAAGTCCAAATGCGAATCAACCGAAACATCACCATGACCAGGAAAATGTTTTGCGCAAGCCATCACGCCAACATCCTGCATGCCTTTCATATATTGCAATCCATATTCCGCTACTTTATTTTTGTCTTCGCCAAATGAGCGATCATTGATGACAGGATTATCAGGATTGTTATTAACGTCAACCACAGGGGCATAATTAACAGTGATGCCTATCCGCTTACATTGTTCGCCCACAATTTTTCCATATTGATAAATCAGTTCATTATTCTGAACAGCACCAAGCATCATTTGTCGAGGTAAACCAATAACGCTGTCCATTCGCATGCCCACGCCATTCTCCGCATCAATACAAATCATGATTGGCGTTTTTGCAATGCTTTGAAAATAGTTGACATAATTAGCTTGCGTTATCGGACCGCCCTGAAACAAACAAATTCCACCGACATTATATTTTTTCACTGCATCTTCAACTTCCTTATCAAGAAAAATCACTTTTTTGTTAGCATCAATAGATGATAATCGAACAACAATGAGCTGCGCAATTTTTTGTTCATCACTTAATGTTTTAAAAACGCTATCAACCCATTTGTCAGCAGAGAGATCAGAATGAGTTTGAGCAGGAGAATAAAAAGAAAGGAATATCAGAAA
>CAIYPC010000024.1 GCA_903927975.1 uncultured Bacteroidota bacterium
TGCTTCCCATAATCGTGACAAACTCTCCGGCTTGAACGTCAAACGAAACGCCCTTCAACGCACGAACAATTTCACTGCCCATTTTGAATTCACGTTTTATATTTCTCAACTCCAATATTTTATTCGCCATCGTTTCAACTTTTCATTTTTCAATATCCTTTCAAAAAATTATTTATTAGCAGCGGCTGGCGGTTTTGCTGGCGTATTGTTTCTTCTCGGCGGCATAAAAGGGCTTCTTTCTGCACTGCCTTTTGATTTATTGATGTTCGGATTTTCTATTCCTTCCACTACTTCATCATCTGTTGTAAGCCCAAAAAATATTTCCGCATTAGCATCATCATTCAAACCTATAACCACTCTTTTCTGAACAAGGCTATCATCTTTTTTTACCCAAACAAATCCTCGTGTTCTTTTTACCGCACCAGTGGTATCGCTCATTCTTCTTTTTGCAGTATCAGGACCAGTTCGTTTTTTATGCGTCGTTGATGAATCAACCATTCTCTCTCCAATTTTATATTGCTTTGCCAATGCTTCAGTTGGCTGAAACTTCAATGCTTTCGACGGTATCAACAATGCGTTTGTATCTTCTTTTGTAAAGACAGTGATGTTGGCTGTCATGCCGGGTTTCAATTTCATATTGTCATTAGGGGCGCTGATAATAGTTGGGTATGTGACTACGTTTGCAGAAACAGTTGGCTCTAATCTTATCTGAGAAACAGTTCCAGAAAAAACATCGTCCGGATATGCATCAACGGTAAAAGTTACATGCTGACCCTGTTTCACATTACCAATGTCCGCTTCATCAACAGCGCCTTGTACCTGCATTTTGGTAATATCTTTTGCAATAATAAAAAGCGTGGGCGTGCTAAAACTTGCAGCTACAGTTTGTCCGATGCTAACGTTTCTCGTCATCACCACACCATCAACAGGCGAATAAATATTTGTATAAGAAAGATTTTTATTAGCCGCGTCCAATTGCGCCTGCACGCTCAGCACATTTGCTTTTGCGCTGTTATAATTCAACATTGCAGTTTCATCATCTTGCTTGCTGATGGCACCTGAATTAAATAAAAGTGTTTGTCTGTCGTAAGTGCTTTTCTGATAAATCAACTGGCTCTTTGCAACTTCAAGATTCGCTCTATATTGATCAGCACTTGCCATTAATAAAGATTTATCAAGCTCTGCTATCAGTTGCCCTTTTTTTACTTTTGAATTGAAATCAGCATAAATATTTTTGATGGTGCCTGAGACCTGAGAACCAACAGAAACAGTATCAACGGGCTGAACAGTTCCTGTTGCAGTAACGCTTCTTGAAATATATCCATATTGCGGATGCAATGTTTGAAGTACCAAAGGCTTTTCTTTTTCTTTCACTGAAAAAAACCAATAAGCTCCAGCGGCCAGCGCGATCAAAATGATAACAGTAATGAGTATCCTAAATTTTTTCATATCCTATTTCGTTTATAATTTAACGGGTATCCCCATATAAAATTCATATATCCTGATATTGAGCGCTGTGCTGTATTTTGCCTGAACATAAGATTGCAAAGCTTGCACATATAAATTTTTTTGGGTGAGATAATCGACAAGATTAGCTGCACCAACATTCAATTCCTCTGTTAGAATGCGATAACTTTCTTTAGCCGAATTTAATTGTTCAACCGATGCATCGTATTGCGCCTGCGAGTTCAGCACATTGATATATGCCTGTTCTACTGTTTGTGATAAAGTCGTTTTTGTTCCTTTAAAAGCTAATTCAGTTTGGGCTATTTCAATTTTTGCATTCTCCACATTTGTTTTATTAATACGCTTCGTGAAAATTGGGACAGAAAGTGTAAGCCCAATCTGCTGATAAAAATTATTATCAATCTGTTTGAGATAGGCATCGCGATCGTTGTTTGAATAGCCTGTAGCCAACGATCCTCCAACAGTTGCTACCGGATAATAACCGGATCTTGCTTTTGCCAAATCAAACTCTGCGATGCGAACACTCACTTCACCGCTTTTAATTTCAGGTCTTGTATCATAAGCCGCTTTCTGTGCTTCTTCCAAAGAAGGCACAAGCGCAGAAGCCATTAATGTATCTGGCACAACAATATCGAAAGTATCAGAAGAAGGCAGCAGCAATAATTGTTTCAGTGTAAGTTTATTTTGTCTCTCTGTATTTTTTGCCGTCACCAAATTGTATTTATCAGCAGCAAGCTGTGATTGCAATTCTACAAGGCTAACTTTTGCAATGCTTCCTGCATCAAATTGTTGTTTGCCTCTGGCTAATTGTGCTTGTGATGTGTTGACAAGATCTTGCACATACACAATATTTTCTTTCGCCAATAAAATATTAAGATATGCCTGAGTGATTTGAAGTATCACGTTATTTTCTTCTTCGAGCACATTGAGGTTTGCAGATCTAATGTTCAATTGATTTTGCTTCACAACATCATTTAAATAACCGCCATTATAAACAATCCATGATGAGTTGACAGAATAAGAACCAGTGAAACTTGCCTGCGTTTGAAAACCTCCCA
>CAIYPC010000025.1 GCA_903927975.1 uncultured Bacteroidota bacterium
ATACCATGTTCCTTCTTTTTTTATATCTACCCTTTTAATGGTATAGTCTTTAAATTTTGCAACATCCCCATTATTGCCAGTTTTTAATGCAGTCAAGCCTTTTTGAAAATATTTAAACTGCTCCATGTCCTTAAATTTATAGGTAGTCATCACCACGTCATCGGTATATTGCTGATCGCGGAAAAGGAGCATATAAGTAGTATCAGTTTCTTTGGTCACTTTTTGCAAGGTGATTGGCCATGTACCCGAACGTAACTCAAGGATGTTAGTGGTTGCTATGTTTACAATTTTAAACTGTGCCTTTGCAACAAAAGGGATAAAAAGGGAAATAAAAATTAGCTTTTTCATAATCGATCATGTTGTTTTTAAGGTATCAGAAAAATTTTGTTTAGATATTCTTCAATTCTAAAACGTTTGAAACGGAAATCTATTTTGTATTAATATCTAGGGAAAACATAAAGAAATCTTAAAAGGGCTTCGTCCTGCAATAGGCCTAAATCCTCATAGCTTTCTAATCGTGCTGATTAAAGTATCTGCCTCGGCTTGTTGAAAATTGGTGAGACCCCATTGGTATCTTAATATATACCATTTACCTTCTTTTCTTGACTCTGCCCTTTTAATGGTATAGTCTTTAAATTTTGCAACATCTCCATTGTTGCCCGTCTTTAAAACAGTAAGTGCTTTTTCAAAATATTTCAACTGAGTCAAGTCGCGAAACGGCAGCGTATCCAATACCACATTGGTCAAAACCTGTTCATCTCTGAACATTAAAGAATATGAAGCGCCTTTCTTATCAATTGTTTTTTCGAGACTGATGGGCCATTCGCCTGACCGGGCTTCAACTAAAACGGTGGATGTGGAATGGGAACTATTAAGTCCGGCCTGACTGGCAAAGGGAATGAATAATAAACTGAAAATTATTTTTTTCATTGTGGTTATTGGTACCGCAATATAAAAATATATTCCAGAAAATGCAATGCTATAAACCTTAATAATAATATAAAAGCGTTCGCAAGAACAAGTTTTGCAATTAAAAGTATGGGGCTACGATCTTATCGCTTTGATATAATAAAAGAAAAATGCTTATGGTTATGTCTCTGTGCTATACGATGGGAGTTAAACGACAATTCGCAATTTAAAATCCTAAATTCGCAATCCATCATTCACCATTGACTATTTACAACTCACCTATTAACCATTTTTTGGGAAATAAGCTTACAGAAAATTCGTTGTAATTCTTTTAATTTACGTTTATAAATAAAAAATCTTTTAAGATGAGAAAAATTCCTTTACTGATCATGATGTTTTTGGGCTTATATATTTCTTCCTATGCGCAACTCGATGCACTGAAGAAAGCAGTGAGTGGCGGCGGCAATTCAAATTTAGGTGCAGGACTAAGCAGCGATCAGATCGTGAGTGGGCTGAAGGAAGCATTGAGTGTTGGCACACAAAAAAGCGCAAGTAAATTATCTGCGGCTGATGGATTTTTTAAAGATGCTGTAGTGAAAGTTTTGATGCCGCCGGAAGCGCAGAAAGTTGAGAAAACATTGCGCAGCGTGGGCATGGGGCAATTGGTTGATAATGCTATATTGAGTATGAACCGCGCCGCAGAAGATGCTTCAAAGTCCGCAGCGCCCATTTTTGTGGACGCTGTTAAAAATATGAGCATCAGTGATGCGCTCAACATTTTGCGTGGATCAGATACCGCCGCAACTTCTTATCTAAAAAAATCAACCACTCCACAATTAACGACAGCATTCAGACCAGTTATTGACGCTTCGCTTCAAAAAACCGATGCAACCAAATATTGGAAAGCAGTTGTGGATGCTTATAATGGATTGCCTACAACTTTTAAAAAGGTAAATAGTGATCTTCCGGCTTATGTAACACAAAAAGCTCTTGCTGGCATATTTTACTATATAGCTCAGGAAGAAGCAAAAATTCGCAAGGATCCTGCGGCGCAGGCAACTTCTTTATTGAAACAAGTTTTTGGAGGAAAGTAGCTTTCGGTTATAGTTCAACGTTATTATATCCATAATAAAAAAGAAACAGGCGCTATTTCTAGCGCCTGTCTTGCTACTGTTCAAATCTAAAACCGCTGCTTATACTTAAACCAAAAAATCAACTGACTTTATCAAAAGATTTCGTCAGCCAATTAATGTTGGGCAAAAGAATGGTTTTATTTGATACAAAATACAATCAAACGATTGCGCCATTTTTAATCATTTTCGCCAATGAAAATATAGCAAAAGTCGTTGTTGTGACTTCGGTTTATTTCATGCCCTGAAATATGGATTTTATTTTAGCAAATTTCTTTTTTAGAAATTGTTGACATACCAATAATTCAGCTTCTATAAAAAAAATCATGCAAAGCAGTTTTGAACCCATTACTGTGTTATTTTTGCACACATCTTGATTTTTTGATTTCACTCTCAACAACCAAAGCGCATTATGAAATGGTCTGACTTGTTTACTTCTTCCATAGGCAAAAAATTTGTGATGGGGCTAACCGGCCTGTTCCTGATTTCTTTTTTGATTGTTCATGTTGGCATCAACTCATGCATATTTGCAACTATCTTTAATGCAGATGACCACGGTGAAATGTTCAACAAAGCTGCGCACTTCATGGGTTCCATGGTTTTAATCAGAATAATGGAAGTCGGTTTATTCGTTGGTTTTTTCATCCACATCATTCAAGGTCTTGTGCTCACATTTCAGAATAGGAGCAAAAGAAAAATCGGGTACAATGTGCAAATGGGCAACAAAGGAAGTAAATGGTATTCGCGTTCAATGGGTTTGCTTGGAACTATCATACTTATCTTTTTAATTATTCACTGGAACCAGTTTTGGATTCCTTCGCGTTTTACTGGTGTTGATGAAATAAATATTGATGGAAAGCCTGTGCATGATCTGTTCAGCCTTATGAAAACCACATTTGCTGAATTGTGGGTGGTGATTTTATATGTAGTTGCTTGTATTTCTCTTGCCTATCATTTGCTTCATGGTTTTCAAAGTGCGTTCCGCTCATTGGGATTATACAATTCTAAATATTTGAAATTGGCAAATGGTATTGGTATTGCATTTTCGATCATCGTGCCTTTGCTTTTTGCATTGATGCCTATTTCGATGTATTTACATTGGGTCGAGTAATAAGTTGAAAGGTTACAAGTAAGTTGTCAGTTATTGCGATAATAAAAATAATAGCAGGATACAACAAAAGATCATTTTCACATTTTCGAATTTTCAAATTTTGACATGAACATGCTCAATTCCAAAATACCTCCCGGCGAATTAGAAAAAAAATGGAACGATTATAAAGGCCACGTGAAATTGGTGAACCCAGCCAATAAGCGCAGTCTTGAGATTATCATTATAGGTTCTGGTCTTGCGGGGGCTTCTGCTGCAGCATCGCTTGGGGAACTTGGTTATAAAGTGAAAGTGTTTTGCTTTCAGGATTCTCCACGCCGTGCACACAGCATCGCTGCGCAAGGTGGTATCAATGCTGCAAAAAATTATCAGAACGATGGTGATAGTGTGTTCAGATTATTTTATGATACTATTAAAGGTGGCGATTATCGCTCACGCGAATCAAACGTTCATCGCCTTGCGGAAGTGAGTGCCAGCATTATTGATCAGTGCGTGGCACAAGGAGTTCCATTTGCAAGAGAATATGGTGGCCTGCTCAGCAATCGCTCATTCGGCGGAACACAGGTTCAGCGGACATTCTATGCTGCCGGCCAAACTGGCCAGCAATTATTGATTGGTGCTTATCAGGCATTGGAAAGACAAATTGCGTTGGGTAATGTAACCATGCACACACGCCACGAAATGCTCGACATTGTAATGATTGATGGAAAAGCCCGTGGCATTATTGCAAGAGAATTGATAACAGGAAAATTAGAAAGATATTTTGGCCACGCTGTGTTGCTTTGCAGTGGCGGTTATGGCAATGTGTTTTATCTTTCCACCAACGCTATGGGGAGCAATGTTACCGCTGCGTGGAAAGCACATAGAAAAGGCGCATACTTTGCCAATCCTTGCTTCACACAAATTCATCCTACCTGTATTCCGGTAACGGGGGATCATCAATCAAAGCTAACATTGATGTCTGAATCGCTTCGCAATGATGGAAGGATTTGGGTCCCTAAAAAACAAAACGATACAAGAAAAGCAAGCGAGATACCTGAAGACGAAAGAGATTATTATCTAGAAAGAAGATACCCCGCTTTTGGTAATCTTGTTCCGCGTGATGTTGCATCTCGTGCGGCGAAAGAAAGATGCGATGCGGGTTTTGGCGTGGGCACTTCAAAGCAAGCTGTATATCTCGATTATGCCTCTGCCATTCAGCGTTATGGAAAAGTGGAATGCAGTAAACATGGAATTGATAATCCTTCAGCAGAACAAATCCGCCAGCATGGGATTGATGTGGTGAAAGAAAAATATGGCAATCTTTTCGACATGTATCAAAAGATCACAGGAGAAAATCCTTATGAAATTCCAATGAGAATTTATCCTGCCGTGCATTATACCATGGGAGGGCTTTGGGTGGATTATGAACTGATGACGAACATTCAAGGTCTCTATTCTTTGGGCGAAGCAAACTTCAGCGATCATGGTGCTAATCGGTTAGGAGCATCTGCATTGATGCAAGGTTTGGCTGATGGCTATTTTGTGATCCCATACACCATTGGAAATTATCTGGCTGATGAAATTCGCGTAGCAAGTATTCCAACTTCTCATCCTGCATTTGAAGAAGCAGAGAAAGATGTTGCCGACAGAATTCAAAAATTAAAAAATATCAATGGCACCCAAACTGTTGAAAGCTTTCATAAGCGTCTTGGCAAAATTATGTGGGACAAATGCGGCATGGCCCGAAATGAACAAGGCTTGAAAGAAGCGATTGAGGAAATTGCTAATCTGAAAGATGAATTTTGGAAAGATGTGCGCATTCCCGGTGAAATAGATGAGATGAACCCTGAGCTTGACAAAGCCAATCGTGTGGCTGATTTTATTGAGCTTGGGCAATTGATGTGCCTCGATGCATTGGTGCGTAAAGAAAGCTGTGGTGGACATTTCCGTGAAGAGATGCAAACGGAAGATGGCGAAGCAAGGCGCGATGATGAGCATTTTAGCTTTGTATCCGCCTGGGAATATAAGGATCGCGGCGTTCCTGAATTACATAAGGAACCACTTGTTTTTGAGGTGGCACATCCAACGCAGCGGAGCTACAAATAGCCTGCATAAGCTATAACTATTTTAATTTAGTTATAATAATGATATCGTTATCTTTATGAATGTAAGGAAACGGTATGTTATTTGTGCATACATCAACATCTAATGAAACCCAAAAGGCTCCTTAAACTCTGCTTATTAGCATCATTATGCATTGCCTCTAATGCAGAAGCACAAACTATCTCCGGTATTGTAAACACTTATTATCAGGTTACTGCTATCAACACTTCTACCAATAGCATCACTGTTAGCAACGCCACTGGTTTGACGGCTAAAACAAGGGTTTTACTAATCCAGATGAAAGGCGCTACTATTGACCAATCTGACGGCACTTCATATGGAGATATATCAGCCATAAATGATGCGGGGAATTACGAAATGAACACTGTCTGTAGCATAACGGGCAATGAAGTGGTGCTTGAATTTCAAATGCTGAATTCCTATACTGTAACAGAGCCCGTTCAATTGGTTACTGTTCCATCATTTGCAACCGTAACAATAATTGATTCGGTGAAAAGCACTCCATGGAATCCAACAACCGGGACTGGTGGCATTGTTGCAATTGAAGCTACAAGTACCATTAATTTAAACAGCGGAATCGATGTAAGCGGACAAGGATTTATTGGTGGTGCGCTCTTCAACTACGGCCCTCCATACGATTGCAATATTTTTCAGCCAGTAACTGCTTATTATTTTTCTATTGTTGGTACAACGTATCAAAATGGCGGTGAAAAAGGTGAAGGAATAGCTGACTTAATTACCAATGAGGAAGCTGGCCGCGGCAAACTTGCAAACGGCGGTGGCGGCGGCGATAATCAAAACACAGGCGGCGGTGGGGGAAGCAATTATGGACTGGGAGGATTTGGGGGCCAAAGCACTGCTTCATGCCCCAATAGCAGTGTTGGGGTCGGTGGCCTTAGCTTATCGACCTATGGTTACAGCACAGCTACAAACCGGATATTTTTTGGAGGAGGGGGTGGTGCTGGACACGAGAATAATGCTGTTGGCTTGCCCGGTGGTAATGGAGGGGGAATAGTTTTATTATCTGCCCCTACAATAGTATCCAGCGGAATGTCCATTTTAGCAAATGGAGGAAGACCTTACAATGCAGCCCTCACAGATCCCTATCAGGCAAGCGGAGACGGTGCCGGTGGCGGCGGTGCTGGCGGCTCTGTTTTGATTAATGGAACAATAAGTGGCACAATCAATATCTCAGCAAATGGCGCTGATGGGGGCAATTCCAGTTACCCACCAGCAAGCAAATGCGGCGGTCCTGGCGGCGGCG
>CAIYPC010000026.1 GCA_903927975.1 uncultured Bacteroidota bacterium
GCCTGCAGCAAAATATTTAAGAAAGTAAAAATGATTAAAGTGCAATAACTAAGAGCCCCGCATTTGCGGGGCTTTTTTTATTTAATCTGGATTGTAATGTTATTCAATTCTTCAAATTTTATTATACCTAACTGCAATGCACAACCGAAAATATTAGAAACTAAATACATTGTTCTATACTAAGCCTACTTTTGTTCAAAGTCAAATTCTGTTGGAACTGCATTTTTTGGATCATTTCCATATTTGTTAATGAACCTGTCTCCATCAGTAAAAAACCATACCAACAGAATAATGGCACCAATGATCGGATTAATACAATGAAATAATTCCATCCACTTTTATTTATATCGTGCAAGCGCCTTACTATTACCGCCAAACTCGGAATTAAGATGGCAAAAGCAAATAAACCATTAGCGGCAGATCCCAACAAGCTTAATATTATACTGTTATTTATAGCGCCTATTACTGCTAATGCATAAAAAGGGATGAGCAATATAAAATTGCCAAGTGTAAAATACCAATACTCTGCTCTTCTTGCCCGACCATTGAAATTCGCATAATTTTTAAATACAACTTTTTTCCACCAATCAATAAGATTATAGTTTGCTTCTTCTTTTTCCATTTTGGTTTGCTTAAATTTTATAAACGATAAAAAAATTATTGAAAAGACTAATGCTATTTCATCTCAAGCGGATTGTTGTTTTTCATTTCATTCGCTGCGCTGCCATCAAGTTCCAACATAATGATTGTATCAACAGAATCTTGTTTATTAACTGGCAAGTGGATGATTAAATTTTTATCTGTCTGTTCAAATGTTGCGACATTTTCTGGGTTAGAAAGATTTGTACATTTTAAAACTTTCGAGTGTAATGCCGGCAATATTAATTTATCAGTGTTCCATTTTCCTATATGCAGATAAACCGTATTGCCATTATAAGTTGAACCGCCCCAATCACCATTTTTATAAGGGCCACCTCTCGTTCCATAAATGCTTGCACCATATTTTTTAAGCCAATCGCCCATCTGCAATAATCTTGATGATTGATCAGCAGGTATTTCGCCCAATTGATTTGGCCCAACATCTAATAAAAGATTTCCATCACCCACCGCACAGCTCACAAGCGCATGAACACATTCATCAAAACTTCTTAACGTTCCGTCCGGGCGATAAGACCATCCACCGCCGTCAGGAGTTTTTACAATCGACATGCATGATTCCCAATGACGGTTGTTTTGAAAGTTCCCAATTGTTTGCTCCGGTGTATCCCAATCTCCAACAAAAGCCGCAGGCTGTTTATTATAATAGCCAAGCTCTGCGAGGCGATTGTTCATAATGATATCGGGTTGTAATCCTTTTACTAACTTATAAGTTTCACCAATTCTCCAAAAGCTATCTAAGTTTCCTTTGCCATAACTGTCCCACCAAATAATATCAACCTTGCCGTAGTTGGTAAGCAATTCGCGCAGCTCATTATTCATATAAGCGACATATTTTTTATTATCGCCAACGCCATAATCTGGTTGGTGCCAATCGCGAGGAGAATAATATAAGCCAAACATAAGACCAGCTTTGTGGCAAGCCTCAGACAATTCTTTCACAACATCACGATGGAAAGAAGTATTCATAATGTTGTAGTCTGTTTGTTTCGTATCCCACATGCAAAAGCCACCGTGATGTTTTGTTGTGTACACAATGTATTTCATGCCCGCATCTTTTGCGAGCTGTACCCATTTGGTAGCATCGAAATTTGTCGGATTAAATTTTTTGTAGAGATTATCATAAGCAGTATCGGCAACATATCCAGCCGAGTCGCCGGTAATGTCTAAAGGTTTTGATCCTTTGCGCGACCAACTGATTTCTGTTCCTGCAACACTTGACATATCCCAATGAATAAACATTCCAAATCGTGCATTGCTAAAAATTTGGATGGGGCTTTCTGTTGCCTTTTTATTTTCTTCTTTACAACCCATTAAAAATGTTACTGCAAATGCTATGGAGTAAACAGTATATTTTTTATTAGCCATAATTATAATGCATCTTATTAAATAGTTTTGATAAGATTGTTTGCTTTTCATCCCAAAATTTTTTCCATCTGCATGCTTCTTGATCCTTTAATGAGCACAGATGCATTCTGAAGTTTTTCTTTTTGGAGCCATTCCTTAGCTTCAGAAGAATTATTAAGCGTTGTATATGGATTGGATGTCTTCAAAAAATCTCCTCCTACTAATATCACTTTGCTCCAATTATATTTTGAAATGAGGTTGATGATATTTTTATGTTCTTCCAAACTTTCTTCACCGAGCTCTGCCATTGCACCGAGCATCAAAATTTTATTATCAGCATTCGATTTCGCAAAGTTTTCTATGGCTGCTTTCATGCTGCTCGGGTTGGCGTTATAAGCGTCTAAAATAATTTTGTTAGAATCTTTTTCGATCATTTGCGATCGACTGTTCGATGGCAAATAATTTTCAAGAGCAGATTTTATTTTTTCATCTTCCACATTAAAATATTTTCCAACGGCAACGGCTGATAGAACATTTGGAAGATTATAATCACCCACTAATTTTGTAGATATTTTTTTTAGTGAAGTGCCTTTTGTCATTTCAACTTCAAGAAAGGTTTCGCTTTTGCCTGCAATGCCTGTTATATCTGCATCATGTGTTCCATATTTGATGATGGTTGAAATGCCTTTGCTCATTTCGCGGAGATAATCATAATCCCACATCGCAAAAGCAATTCCGTTATTCACTCTCAAAAAATCAAACAATTCACCTTTGCCTTTCTTCACACCCTCTGGTCCGCCAAACCCTTCCAAATGAGCTTTTCCAACGTTTGTGATAATGGCATGTGTTGGCAATGCATATTTGCAATAGCCTTCAATTTCTTTTAAATGATTAGCCCCCATTTCGATCACTGCAATTTCTGCATCCTTTTTTATTTTTAAGATAGTGAGCGGAATGCCGATATGATTATTCAAATTTCCCTGCGTGGTGTAAGCTTTATAAGTAGAAGAAAGGACAGCATGAATTAATTCCTTCGTTGTCGTTTTTCCATTGCTGCCGGTGATGGCTATGAAAGGAATATTTAATTGCATGCGATGGTGCTTCGCTAATTGCTGCATTGTTGTAAGCACATCACCAACCAAAATAATTTTTTCAGAACGCTCGGTTTGTTCTTCATCAACAACTGCATAAGCTGCGCCTTTTTCAAAAGCTTGTTTCACAAAAAGATTGCCATTGAAATTATCTCCCTTCAATGCAAAAAAAATATCGCCTTGTTTAAGCTGCCTTGTGTCTGTTTGAATGGAAGGAAAGAGCTGATAGATTTTATATAATTCTTCAATAGATATCATGCAGACAAACCTACGGGAAAAGTTGATTGGTTGAGCAGTTGATAGCAGAAGAGTTAGGAGATGATGGATGATAGATGGTAGGCTATTGTTGCGGAAACTTCTATCATCTATCAACCATCAACTCCAATGAAAAAGCCCCGCAAAAATTGCAGGGCTTTTTCGATATTCAAATTAATTTATTGCTTGCGCGTATTTTGTTTTCTCTGTTGGTAATTGATACCAGTTTTTCTTCCATTACCAGAAGGGCTGCCCACTCTATCCATTGCACAACGGAAACCGATAGTTGAACTTGCCTGATCTTCTTCCAAGAAACGGCGTGTGCCAGGGCTGAGCCAATAAGCACGGTCATTCCAGCTTCCACCTTTCACAACTCTTGATTTGTCGCTGATTAATGTGGTGAAGCCATAACCATAATGTGTTGCTGTATCACTGTTATATTTAACACCTGTTATCAAAGAGTCACCATCAAGATAGTTGATAACATTTCCTTTCTGATAGTTGCGGCGGTTTTTGCTTTCTTCATCAGTAACTGTGCGCATTTTGATGCGGCCTAAACTATCTCTTTCAGCTTTATTTTCTTTGCCCATATCAACAGTCTCAAATTTGTTACCGCGATAAGGAGCTACATCATCCACATCAATATTTGATAATGGGCGATAAACATCTTGTACCCACTCGCTCACGTTGCCGGACATATTATAAAGACCAAATCCATTGGGAAAGAAAGAAGAGACAGGTGCTGTATAAACGGCATTGTCATTCAAGCCGCCCGCAACGCCCATGTTATCACCAGAGCCGCGTTTAAAGTTAGCAAGGAAAGTTCCCTGCCAGCTTCCGTGCTTCTCATCGCGCAAGCCGTTCACGTTATTACTCCATGAATATACCTGTTTGTTCACCACCAATTCCTCACCACGTTTTTTATCTGTTTTGCTAGCTAAAGGGTTTTGATTGATATAACCCAATGCTGCATATTCCCATTCTGCTTCTGTTGGAAGGCGATAGTTCGGCAACAAAATCCCATCTTCAAATGTCACTTGCGTTCTTGGTGTGCCATTTGGATTTTTAAGTTCGTTCTTTTTTGATTTTGCCGCAGCGCCAGGTGTTGGCTGGTATTCACCCAGCAAATATGCTTTGGTATTAAAATTTTCTTGCCCAAGCCCTTGCACGTTCTTTAAAGAATTTTTGTTGATGAAGCCTTTGTCAACCAAAGCTTTTTCGTTCACACGGTCACTTCTCCATAAACAGAAATCGTGAGCTTGCTTCCAGGTTACACCCACAACAGGGTAATAATTATAAGAAGGATGGCGGAAATAATATTCAACCAATGGTTCATTGTAAGCGAGTTCGCTTCTCCAAACCAAAGTGTCCGGCAATGCCTGATCTCTTACGGCTTTGAATTCATCGCCATCAAAAACATTGTTGAGCCAATAGAGATATTCACGATAGTGAACGTTTGCTACTTCGGTTCTATCTATATAAAAAGAATTCACCGTAACTCTTCTTGGAACGTTGTTCCATTCGCTCATAACGTCTTCTTCAGTTGCCCCCATGGTAAAGGTGCCACCTTGAACAAATACCAGACCGGGGCCGGTTTTCTGTTCTTTTTCTAAAGCTACCTGATAACCACCCATGTTTTTGTCATTGTAGTTCCAGCCAGTAACTGATGATTGGGCCGGTTTTTTACTGCATGATGTGATGAACACAACAGAAGATGCGAGGAGCGCAAGGTTTTTCAAATTCATTTTTAAAATCATTTAGCCGTGATTTGTAACTGGATAAACGGAATTGTAAAACAAATATTGTATCTCTTAAACTGTTTATCCAAGGATATTTAAGCGAATTGCGAATATATACCGTTTCAGCAAAATGGCATAGGTATAAACCCGCGTCTAAGTTTAGAAAAAATGCTATTCTCTGGCATATCCTTTGTCAATAACGTTTGTGAACAGTTCTTGGTTTCCATTGTTCCTTAAATATTTAAACGGGTAAAATCCAATTTCTTAAACAATAAAAGCCTCTGCCTTCCGTTCAATTATGAATCAATAACTACGGCAGTGAGAATAATTGCAATGAAAATCTCTGGATAATGTTTATATGATATTTTTCAAAAGGATTTATATTGCTTAAAATCACGTTCGTATAACGCATAAAATTAAAACCCAAAGCATAATTTTACAAGCAGAAGCTTTTACTTAAAATGTCATTAGGTTCAATTTTTTTGCAATTGAACCTAATAAAAACCTTATTGACATAACTCTTTAAAGCTAAAATTAAACACATGAAACGATTGACGATTTTCAGGTTCATTGCTTTTATTATTTTGACTTCGGTTTTTAATTCATTGAACGCGCAAAACACAACTCCTATTAATTTTGTTACGACAGCAGTCCCGTTCCTTAGAATTTCACCCGATGCGCGTGCCGGTGGGATGGGAGATTTAGGGGTCGCAACTTCAACAGATGCAAATTCCGCATTTTATAATAATGCCAAAACGCCGTTTGCTAAGCATGATGTGGGCATTGGGCTCACTTACACTCCGTGGCTTAAAGATTTGGGTCTTGGTGATGTTTATTTATTAGGAGCCGCAGGTTTCTATAAATTGAACCCAAATCAGGCGCTTACTGCTTCAATTAGATATTTCAGCCTTGGTAACATACAATTTACTGATGGTAGTGGAAGTTCTCTCGGGCAAGGCCAGCCACGTGAATGGGGCGCTGATTTTGGATATTCTCAGAAATTATCTGATAGGTTTTCCTTGGGCTTGGCGCTTCGATACATACACTCTAACCTCGCCGCAGGTGCCCCAAGTTCTGGAACTACTTATAAAGCTGGAACCGCAGTTGCAGGAGATATTTCCCTGTTTTATACACTGGCAAAGGAAAATGGTCAAGGTTGGACTTTTGGAGCAACAGTTACCAATTTAGGAACCAAAATTGGTTATACGAATGACGCCACACAAAAAGATTATATACCTGCCAATTTAAGTATTGGCGCAGCTTATACTGCAGTATTTGATGAACAGAATAAAATAACATTTGGTCTCGATCTTCATAAACTTCTGGTTCCTGCGGCTCCCGCTGCTACAGGAGATGTGACAACAGATTCAACAGCTCTTGTTAACTATAGAGGAAAAACTGTAGTGAGCAGTTGGTTCAGCTCTTTTAGCGGACCAAGCCAATTAAGCCTTATCAATATTTCTGCTGGCGCAGAATATTCTTATATGGATCAATTCTTTTTTCGCGCAGGTTATTATTATGAAAGTGCAAGCCAGGGCGACAGGAAATTTTTTACTGTTGGTGTTGGACTTAAATACAATGTCATCGGCCTGAATTTTTCTTACCTCGTTCCTTCGGGCAACGGTGTAACTCGCAATCCATTATCAAATACTTTAAGGTTCGGGCTTGTGTTTGACCTTGATAATAATCCAGAGACCAGCAGCACACCTGCTGTTAAACAATAATTACAACGGTTTAATATAAACAGAATAATTTTGAAGCGTTCCGCCATGAAAGGCAGAACGCTTTTCTTTTTTAATAAATCATCATGTCATTCAGAATTGGTTTTGGAATAGATTTTCATCAGCTTGTTGAAGGAAGGGATTTCTGGCTCGGTGGAGTTAAGATACCTTATCATAAAGGCGCTTTGGGCCATAGCGATGCGGATGTTTTGTTACACGCCATTTGCGATGCGATGCTGGGTGCATTGAGCCTCGGCGATATTGGTGCTCACTTTCCCGATACTGATAATTCATTCAAAAATATTGACAGCAAAATTTTATTGAAAAAAACTTTTGATCTCATCAAACAAAAAAATTATTCAATAGTAAATATTGATACGACTGTTTGTTTGGAAGAACCCAAAATAAAAAAGCACGCAGATGAAATGCGCAATGTGATTGCAGCCATTCTTGAAATAGAAAAAGATGATATTTCTATAAAAGCAACCACCACAGAAAAAATGGGTTTTGCAGGAAGGGGTGAAGGGCTGGTGGCTTATGCGAATGTGCTGCTAAAGAAAAATTAGCAAATTTGGAAATGTGAAAATAGCTCAATTGGAAAAAGACTTACTATTATTAAAGCCATAATTCGGTTATACATTACTGTTTTATCATTCATTTTCACATTGAGTCATTTTCAAATTTGCTAATTCGTTCGCGTAGCTAAAAGCTCAGAGCTTCTTCCCCACATTTTCACATTGCGCCATTTTCACATTGAGTCATTACCTTTGCGCCCATGCCAACTTTGAAAGTAAAGATCATCAATCAATCCGATAATGTATTGCCAGCCTATGCCACAGAAGGATCATCGGGCATGGATATTCGGGCGAATTTAAAAGAATCGGTTTCTTTAAAACCTTTTGAACGCAGCCTTGTGCCAAGTGGATTGTTTATTGAGCTGCCGCAAGGATATGAAGCGCAGATAAGACCTCGCAGCGGGCTCGCTATCAAACAAGGCATCACCTGTCTCAATACTCCCGGAACTGTTGACGCTGATTATCGCGGCGAGATTATGGTGATACTTATCAATCTCTCTCAGGAAGTGCAAATAATTAATCATGGCGATCGCATTGCTCAGATGGTTATAGCAAAAGTGGAAAAAATTAAATGGAAGCAGTCTGAAAAAATCAATGAGACCAAACGCAACAAAGGCGGGTTTGGTCACACAGGTAAATCGTAGCGTATGAAAAGAATTTTTTATTTTTCTATTGGGATGATGATCTTGATTGTTGCAAGCTGCCGCTCTGCAAAAAAAATCCAGAAAGTTATTTCTAATTCCAAAAAAGACACAGCACATTCTGTCATCATTGTTGAAGATCCAAAAGTAGATTCTATAAAGTTCATCAACGACATTTTCAGCAAAATGGCAAAGAACAAAATTGATTTCAAAACTTTTTCCGCAAAATTAAAAGTGAACTATGAAGGAGGCGATGGAAAGGATAATGAATTCACTGCTTTTCTTCGCATGAAAAAAGATAGCGCTATTTGGGTGCGGGTGGAAGCTTCTGCGTTTTTAGGTATTGAGGCCTTGAGGATATTGGTAACTCCCGACAGCGTGAAAATTTATAATAAGCTAAACAAAGAAATCATATTACGCTCAGTAAGTTATTTGCAGGAAACTGCAAGAATCCCTTTAGACTTTTATGGCCTACAGGATTTATTGATTGGTAATCCAATATATCTCGACAGCAATGTTGTTTTCTATAGGAAAGAAGCTAACGCTATTTCCCTGCTGAGTGTTGGCATGATTTTCAAAAATTATCTTACGTTAAATAATAATGATTATACATTAACACATTCAAAACTGGATAATGTAGATGTGATGTTGCCGCGCACCTGCGACTTGACTTATGGAGATTACAGCCAAAATTTTTCAACGTATAGAAAAATTTCAATCACAGAAAAATCGAAATTGGATATTGAATTTGCGTTCAAACAATTTAATTTTAACGAGCCTTTAAGCTTCCCGTTTAGCATTCCGAAAAATTATAAATTGAAATAAGCGTTAGAAGCTGAAGAGAATTGTTAGTCCCGAAAAAATTAATAATTAAAAATTAATTGAGTATTTAAGAATCGAGGAAATCTAACATCGTACATCATAAATCATACATCGTTATAATCCGCCCTGTGCATTTTATCAATCTAATTAAACCAACGCTATGCTGAAATCTTTTTGCGGCATCATTTTATTATTGATTTTATCTCTTCCTTCTTTTGCGCAACAGCCTGCACAGAGTCGCGCTGACCTTGAAAAAGAAAGTGCTGCCATCAGAAAGCAGATTGAAGATGTTAAGCAATCTTTAGATGAAACAAAAAGGAACAGGAAAGAAACGCTCGGTCAATTATCATTGCTTCAACGGAAGTTGCGTTTGAGAGAAGCCGCTATACAAAATATAAGTGCTCAGGTAAACCTGATTCAAACTGACATGAACCAATCATGGCGCGATATTTTAAAACTGCGCAAAGAGCTCGATACTTTAAAAATTCAATACGCACAGAGTGTTGTGTATGCTTACAAGAATAGAAGCAATTACGATTTTCTAAACTTTATTTTTTCTGCTACCAATTTTAATGACGCCGTAAAAAGAGTTGCTTATTTAAAGTCGTATAGGGCTTACCGTGAGGAAAGAGCTGATAATATTGCACGCACTCAGGTTACATTACAAGGCAAAATCGATGGCTTAAAAGTGAAACGTGAAGAAAAAGATGTGGTGCTAAAAAAACAGAACAGTGAAAAACAGGTGCTGGAAGATGAGAAAAAAGAGAAAGATCAGTTTGTATCAAAATTGAAAACACATGAGAGAGAGTTGCAGAAAGATCTGGCAGTGAAGAAAAGGCAGGATGGTAAGCTGCAGGCTGCAATAAGTGCTGCAATTTTAAGAGCAACGAGAGAGGCTAGAGCTCAACAAGCTGCGGAAGAAAAAAGACAAGCAGCCGAAAATGCTGCCAATGCAAAATTAAATAGCACTAAAGAAAATAATAATTCCGTTAATCCAACAACAAAGTCAAATGAAAAAACCAATCCTGTTGCTAAATCTAGAACTACAAGTGTATTAGCTGCAACTCCTGAGGGCAAGATAATTTCAGATAATTTTAAAATCAACCAAGGCAGATTGCCATGGCCTGTTGAAGTTGGGCATATTACCATTCCTTTTGGCGATTACGCAATTGAAGGAATGAAAAATGTGCATAGTAATAACCCAGGGATAACCATTGGCACACAAGCGGGCATTTCAGTTAAAGCTATTTTTGATGGCGAGGTTACATCAGTATTTCATATTGAATCATCTTCTGTGGTTTTGATGCGCCACGGAAAATATTTTACATCCTACAGCAACCTAGCTTCAGTTAGTGTGGCAAAAGGTGATCAAATAAAGGCCGGTCAGGTATTGGGCAAAGCAGGTGAAAACTCCGAAGGAGACGGAGGAGAAATAACATTGATAATAATGAATGATGATAACAGAAATCTTAATCCTGAACAATGGCTGAGAAGAAAATAATGGGTTGGTAAATGTTGCAAGATTACAAGCACTTGCAAAACCTATTATAAAGCTGTTCGTATTTCGGGACGATATTATGGATGTCAAATTTCTTCGCTTGTGCGGCAGCGTTAGACTTAAATTTTTTCAGCACTTCATCGTCTTCCAAAATTTCAATGGCGTGTTTGCTCATATCTTCTATATCACCAATATTGCTTAAAAAACCAGTCACTCCATTTATATTAATTTCTGGTAAGCCACCAACATTTGTTGATATAACAGGCACTTCGGCAGCCATCGCTTCAAGCGCTGCAAGTCCAAAGCTTTCATATTCCGAAGGAAGAAGAAACAAATCCGCAACAGCTAAAATTTCTTCCATCTGCTCTTGCTTTCCTACAAACCTCACGTCATCAAATAAACTTAATTCTCTGCAAAGTTCCTCTGCTGTTAACCTTTCCGGTCCATCTCCCACAAATAATAATTTGCTTGGTATTTTTTTATTTACTTCAGCAAAAACTTTCACCACATCCTGAACGCGTTTTATTTTTCTAAAGTTCGATGCGTGTACTAAAATTCTTTCGCCATTTGGTGCAATCACTTTTCTAAAAGCATCAAATGGTTTTTTGTGAAAGCGTTTCACATCAACAAAATTGTGTATTACCTCTATTTCTTTTTTAATGCTGAATATTTTATAAGTATCATCTCTCAAATCTTCCGATACCGCTGTAATTGCATCGCTTTGATTGATTGAAAAAGCAACAACCGGAGCGAATGTTTTATCTCTTCCAACAAGTGTAATATCTGTTCCGTGCAAAGTGGTGATAACCGGAATATTCTTCCCTTGTGTTTCAAGAATTTTTTTGGCAAGATATGCAGCCGATGCGTGAGGAATAGCATAATGTACATGCAACAAATCAAGATTGTTATTTGAGATAACATCGACCATCATGCTCGATAACGCCGTTTCATAAGGCGGGTAATCGAACAATGGATAATTTGTGACCCGCACTTCATGATAAAAAATATTTGCATTGAATTCATTCAACCTAACAGGTTGCTGATAAGTAATAAAATGAACCTGATGCCCTTTATCTGCCAATGCCTTTCCAAGCTCTGTTGCTAAAACCCCGCTTCCGCCAAATGTTGGATAACAAACAATTCCTATGCGCATTTTTTTAAGTTTAGTGGTAGGTCGTAAGTGATAAGTAGTAAGTGATGATAATAAATCTGCCACTTACTACTTATCACTTACCACTGCAATCTCCGAAGGTAAACAGATTCTTAATAATCTCTTTTCCATTCATAATGAATTAACCTGCAGTTTGCTTATTTTGCAATACTAAAACTAACAACAATGTATCGCTCACTGTTCACTGGCTTAGCTATTTTATTTTCTTCCATATTATTTGCGCAAAAAGAAGATTCTGTTTTTATCAGACAAATTGCTGATGATATATTAATGAATGGAAAATCTTATAGCAATCTTCATACTCTCACAAAAACAGTAGGTGGCAGGATAACAGGATCGCCACAAATGTATAAAGCAGAAGATTGGGGAATGAAGGCTTTAAAAGATGCAGGTGCAGATAAAGTGTGGCTGCAGGAATGCAAAGTGCCGCGCTGGGTTCGTGGAGACAAAGAACAAGCAAAATTAATTGTAGGTAATAAAGAAGAATCGCTGGCGGTGCTTGCTTTAGGAAATTCAGTGGGAACAGAAACCAATGGCATTACGGCACCCGTTTTATTGGTAAATTCTTTTGAAGAACTTGAACAAAAAAAGGATGAAGTAAAGGGGAAAATTGTTTTTTATAATTACAAATTCAACCCAAAATTTATTGAAACTTTTTATGGTTATGGCGATGCGGTGCGCTATCGCGGTGCAGGTGCTAGCCGTGCTGCAAAATATGGTGCTGTTGCAGTTCTTGTTCGGTCTGTTACAAATTCTACTGATAATTATCCGCACACAGGAGCTATGCGCTATGATAATTCGCTTCCTAAAGTTCCCGCGCTTGCCGTTGGACAATGGGATGCAGATAAAATTGCTGATGCGCTACAACAAAATAAAAATGCAACGATTTTCATCAAAACAAACGCACATACTATGTCGGACACGACAGGTCATAATGTGATTGGGGAAATTACAGGCACTGAATTTCCTGATCAATATATTACTGTAGGCGGTCATCTCGATTCATGGGATCCTGCTGAAGGTGCGCATGATGATGGAACAGGTTGCGTGCATTCTATTGAAGTATTGCGCACGCTAAAAGCACTTGGCTACAAACCGAAACATAGCATTCGTGTTGTGCTTTTTGCGGATGAAGAAAATCGCGGGGATGGCGGTGAAAAATATGCTGAAGAAGCAAAAGAAAAAAAAGAGAAACATGTTTTCGGTCTTGAAAGTGATGCCGGTGGATTTACTCCTAGAGGTTTTAGCATTGCATTGCCTGCGGATAAATTGGAAAAAATCAGAAAAGAATGGATCCCTTTGTTGCAGGAATATGGCGTGTATGAATTTTCAAATGGTGGGGGCGGTGCAGATGTAAATCCATTGAACAAAACTTTTGGTACACCTGTATCAGAGTTGAGACCTGATTCGCAGCGCTATTTTGATTATCATCATTCACCAAATGATTTTTTTGAAAACGTAAATAAAAGAGAATTGGAATTAGGTGCAATCAATATGACTGCGTTGATTTATCTGGTTGACAAATATGGTTTTTGATAATAGTCCAAGAGGTGACAGCTTTCAAAAACTGTCGCCTCTTGGGCTTTAACCTTTAAAATGATTAGTCATGAAAAAATTTCTGGCGATATCCATAACCGTTATTGTTGTTGCATTATTTCTTTTTTGCTATTGGAGATATTATTGGGTTTATGGTGAAGGGGTAAAAGCTGGACAATTGAATTATGTGATGAAAAAGGGATTTGTTTTTAAAACTTATGAGGGAAGGCTTATTCAGGCTGGGTTTCAGGCAAACACATCGGGAGCAATTCAATCTTACGAATTTCGTTTCTCAGTAACAAATGAAAGTGTTGCCAATAAATTAATGTTGAATAGTGGGAAAGATTTTGAAGTTCATTACAAAGAATACATGGGCACTTTGCCTTGGCGCGGAACATCTGTTTTTATTGTAGATAGTATTTTGTCGATGAAAGAATCAAAGTCGGGCAATGTGCTGCCGTTGAATCCGTGAGTTGAGAGTTGAGAGTTGAGAGTTGAGAGTTGAGAGTTGAGAGTTGAGAGTTGAGAGTTGAGAGTTGAGAGTTGA
>CAIYPC010000027.1 GCA_903927975.1 uncultured Bacteroidota bacterium
GCGAGAAATTTCTCGCAGCTTTTGCTTTTATGAAATGTGCCACGCTTTCAAATCACTGGTAGATATTATCAGGATTTCAAGGCGAGGCATACTTGGAAAATTTTACAACGGATTGAAATCCGTTGCTACAATATGCACCGAGGCTACGCCTCTACACGCACAAGCTATGAACTATCAACCATGAACTTCAATACGGAAAATATCACAGCCCTTTCTCCAACTGCATGATTTTATCAAAAACTTCTTCATATTGTTTGTTCAATGAAGAAAGCTCTTTGCCTGCATTGGCAAAATTTGTTTCTGCTTCGCGAAATTTATTTTTATCAGAATAAACTGAAGGATCTGTCAGCAATTTTTCCAGATCATTTTTTTGTTTATTAAGCAAAGCAATTTTTTCTTCAAGCTGCTCAAAAATACGCTGCTGTTTTTGAAGTTCCTTTTTGTGTTCTTTATTGACTGGCGCGTTGTTCGAGGGTCGTTGTTCGATGGCCGGCTTTATTTCGGGAGTTTGTTCTTTTTTTACGACAATTGTTTTTCGGTCATCGGTCATCGTTTCTTTTCGCTCAGCCATCCTTTCTTTCCATTCCACATATTCAGTATAAGTTCCTTTGAATTCTTTGATCTGATGATTTTCTATCTCCCAAATTTTATTAGCTGTTTTTGAAATGAAGTAACGGTCATGGCTAACCAAAATAAAACTGCCTTCATATTTGTTCAATGCATCAATTAATAAATCGCATGAATGCATATCAAGATGGTTCGTCGGTTCATCGAGCATTAAGAAATTCGCTTTGCTCACGATTGTTTTTGCAAGCGCTACTCTTGCTTTTTCGCCGCCGCTCAACACTTTAATTTTTTTATCAACATCATCACCACTGAAAAGAAAACATCCCAACAAAATTCTTAATTCCAGTTCATTTTTTTGACTGCCGCAATTTTTCATTTCATCCAGCACGGTGGCATTCACATTAAGCGCTTCAAGCTGATGCTGTGCATAAAAACTTTCCTCTACATTATGTCCCCAATTTCTTTCTCCATCAAAAGTTTCAACACCTGCGATGATTCTTAATAAGGTTGATTTTCCTTTTCCGTTCGCTCCAATCAATGCAATTTTATCGCCGCGATCAATTTCTGCTGATGCATGTTCAACAATATTGATTTCACCAAAATTTTTGCTCACATCTTTCAATGTTGCCAACACTCTACCCGGAGTTTTATCGACACGAAAATTTATTTTGATATTCGGTCTTTCAATTTCAACATCTTCAATCCTGTCCAATTTATCCAGTCGCTTCATGGCACTTTGCGCTGCTGCAGCTTTGCTTGCTTTTGCTCTGAAACGTTCGATAAATCTTTCTTGTTGACGGATATAATCCTTTTGGTTTTCATAAGCACGCTGCTGCAATTCTACGCGCATTTCTTTTTCTTTCTCATAATAATCATAGTTGCCATTATAAACGTGCAACTCTTTTTGATACAGCTCCACGATCTTCGTAACCATGCGGTTCAAAAAATATTTATCATGGCTTACGATAACTACTGATCCCTGATAATGCACCAGATATTTTTCAAGCCATTCAATAGATGGAAGATCCATGTGGTTGGTTGGCTCATCTAACAATAACAGATCTGGTTTTTGCAAAATCATTTTTGCAAGCAGCACACGCATTCTCCATCCTCCACTAAACTCACGAAAAGGTCTTTGCAGATCGGCATTTGAAAAACCAAGACCTTGCAACACTTCTTCTGTTTGATGATGGATATTATAACCGCCGAGTACATCCATTTCGTGAAGGCTGTCAGTGTATTGATGCAGGATATCATTATCCTCTGGATTTTTTTCCAGTTCAAGGCCGAGCCGCTCAATTTCTTTTTCGAGCCAGAGCACTTTTTCAAAAGCTCCAAGTGCCACTTCAAGAATAGAACCATTTGTATCGAAGCTCAACAGATCCTGATGAAGATAACCCACAGTAGTGCTGCGGCTTCTTTCCAGGGTGCCTGCTGATGGCATCATTTCGCCCACCAATAATTTCAATAAGGTTGATTTGCCCGTACCGTTGTACCCAATCAATCCAATGCGCTCATTCGGCTGAATATGCCATGTGGTGTCTTGTAAAATCACTCTTGCGCCAAATTCAAACGTAACATTTTGTAACCCTGCCAGCATAGCTTTTCAAAAATTTTTTGTTAAATGAAGCTGCGAAATTAATGCAAACAAACGGGATAATTTTTATGAGCTAACTTCGCGTCTAAAATTTCATAATAGTTTCATACAATGAGGGCTACAATTACAATGGAAACAAAGAAATTATCTTTGTTGTCAATTTGAAAAATTCATTGTGTGAAATAAAAATTACGATATGAAAAAACTGCTTTTGATCATTGCCGTTATTGCAATCGCCGCATTTGTTGCATGGCAATTTTTTCCCCGCAAAGAAGAGAAAACAGAAGATATAAAAAAAGATGAACCGCTGTCCATCGCAAAAAATTCTAGCGTGTTTGATATTGCATTCTCAAAGCTCATGAGCGATTATTATGCTGTTCATGATGCATTGGTTGAATGGGATACGGCGAAAGCAAACCTTGCGGCAAAGGCAGTTGAGATGAAAGCTGATAGTCTTCCTTTTTCTGAGTTGAAAGGTGATTCAAGTATTATTCTCACCGCAAAAAATTTTGCGATCAGCATCAGCAGCGAAATGAAAGGTTTTATTGGTGAAGACAGCATTGAACAAAAAAGAAGATCTTTCAATATGCTCACAGATGAGATGTACAATATTATCCGCACAGTTCGCTACAGCGGCGAAACGATTTATCATATAAAATGCCCAATGGCTTTCAAAGAAACAGAAGAGGGTTATTGGCTTTCGAGTGTAAAGAAAGTAGTGAACCCTTATTTTGGTAATAATGATCCAAAATATAAAAACAAAATGTTAGGCTGTGGCGAGGTTGTTGATTCGCTTGATTTCACAAAAAAGTAGAAAAAATCTTCATGATACTCTGCATTATGGAAATATCATAACCAACGAATGAAGAAACTATTATTGTTCTTTATCATTTCTTCTGTTGCAGGTTCAGCAATTGCTCAAAATAAATTCACATTAACTGGTTATGTAAAAGATTCTCTTTCCGGCGAAACACTTATTGGCGCTACGCTCGCGATTGATGGTAGGAATACGGGCGTTAACAGCAATCAATATGGTTTTTACTCCATCACTTTGCCCGCTACAAATTACTCGATTACCTGTAGTTTTGTTGGTTATCAGTCACAACAAATAGAAGTTGATCTGTCAAAAAATGTTTCATTCAATTTTTTGTTGCTCCCAAAAATTTCAACCAATCAGGAAGTGGTGGTTCATTCAAAAAAGCGTGATGCGAATGTGAAGAGCACACAAATGGGACAGATCTCCCTTTCTGTTGCGCAGGTGAAATCATTGCCTGTTTTATTTGGGGAAGTTGATATTATGAAATCACTGCAATTGTTGCCGGGTGTGCGTAATGCGGGCGAAGGAAACACCGGTTTATACGTTCGTGGTGGCGGTCCTGACCAAAATCTGATTATGCTCGATGATGCGATTGTTTATAATACCGGTCACTTATTTGGTTTCTTTTCTATTTTCAATTCAGATGCCATAAAAAATATCACCTTAATAAAAGGAGATATGCCTGCACAATACGGCGGCAGGATTTCTTCGGTGGTGGATGTGACAATGAAAGAAGGAAACATTAATAAATTTCAGGCAGAAGGAGGGATTGGATTGATTGCTTCGCGATTGTCAGTTCAAGGCCCGCTCAAAAAAAATAAAGCATCTTATATTGTTTCTGCACGCCGCACTTATCTGGATGTGCTTACGAAACCATTCATACCAAAGTCAAGCCAGTTCTATGGTTCAGGATATTATTTTTATGATCTGAATATAAAAGTGAATTATATTTTTTCTGATAAGGATAGATTATACCTGAGCGGATATTTTGGGCAGGATGTTTTTAATTTCAATAACTCCGAACGATCTTTCAAGGCAAATATTCCATGGGGAAATGCAACAGCTTCCCTACGATGGAACCATGTGTTCAATAAAAAATTATTTGCCAATACTTCATTGGTTTATAACAAATATAATTTTGCATTTGCTGCAACGCAACAGGATTTCACGCTCAAGCTTTCTTCTGGCATTCATGATCTGAATGCTAAAACTGATTTTGATTATTATGCAAGCCCGAAACATAAAATTAAATTCGGTGGACTTTATACATATCACACTTTCACGCCGAATATTTTAACAGGGCAGCAAGACACAACAGTGTTTGAACCAAACAACAGCAACAAAAAATATGCAAGAGAAATGGCTTTATATGTGCAGGATGAATGGGAGATAAGCGATAAATTAAAAATCAATGCAGGTCTTCGGTGGAGCGGTTTTTCGCAGATTGGACCTTACACTGTTTATCAAACTGATTCAAATGGAAATAAATTGGATAGTACTTATTATAGTCGTGGAAAATCTCTAAAAACTTATGGTGGTCTTGAGCCAAGATTAACTATTCGATATGCATTGAATGACGAGACCTCGATCAAAGCTGCCATCACTCACAATTATCAATACATTCATTTGGTGAGCAATGCTGGCACCACATTGCCAACTGATTTATGGGTGCCGAGCACATTTCGCGTGAAGCCACAAATTAGCTGGCAATATTCTACAGGGCTGTTCAAAAATTTCAAGGACAATATGTATGAAACTTCAATTGAGGTATATTATAAAACGATGCAAAACCAAATTGAATATAGAGATGGCTATACACCTTCATTGCAGGATCCTGAAACGCAATTTGTATTTGGCAAAGGATGGAGTTATGGATCAGAATTGTACATCAATAAATCGAAAGGAAGATTGACGGGATGGATTGGATATACATTGTCGTGGACATGGAGAAAATTTCCTGATCTGAACAATGGAGAAAAATATTATGCGAAGTATGATCGAAGACATGATCTTTCTGTCGTTGCAACTTATGAATTGAACAAGCATTGGAAATTATCTGCAGTGTTTGTGTATGGAAGCGGAAACGCGACAACTTTGCC
>CAIYPC010000028.1 GCA_903927975.1 uncultured Bacteroidota bacterium
ATTTTTTTGCTATTGGCTATTCCTATAACGTTTACCTGTAACCGTAAATGCTCCTCCAGATATTTTTCCTGTTGTCTTAATTGTGCAAGTAGTTTGCCACCGACATTTCCTACACCAGCAATAAAAACGTTGAGCTGTTTATAAGTTGTCTCGAAAAATTCTTCATGAAGAATGTTGATTGCTTTTTTTACATCGCTGAATGCAATCACTGCAGAAATATTTCTTTCAGAAGAACCTTGTGCAATTGCACGAACATTCACGCCATTTCTTCCCAATGCACCAAACATTTTGCCGCTTACGCCGGGATGACTTTTCATATTATCGCCGACGAGCGCAATTATAGCCAGCCCATCTTCAATAATAAGGGGTTCAACTTTGCCTGTTTTTATTTCATAATCAAATGCATGATCAACTATTTCTTTTGCTTTCACAATATTTGTTTCATCAACAGCAACACAAATCGAATGCTCTGAAGAACCTTGTGTGATAAGGATAACGTTGATCTTTTCATTTGACAATGCTTCAAACAATCTTTTTGAAAATCCTGGGATGCCAACCATTCCGCCGCCTTCAAGACTTAACAATGCAATTTTATTAATGCTTGAAATGCCGCGAATATTATTGCCGTTTTTTGCAACTGCTTTTTCAATAACAGTTCCGCCATCTTGCGGAGCAAAAGTATTTTTCACCCAAACTGGGATGCCTTTGCTCATCACAGGTTGAATGGTCGGTGGATAAATTACTTTCGCGCCGAAGTGAGAAAGCTCCATGGCTTCCTGATAAGAAATATGATGAATGACTTTTGCGTTTGGAACAATACGTGGATCCGCGGTCATCATACCTGAAACATCAGTCCATATTTCAACACTGCTCGCATCAACAGCGGCTCCTAAAATAGCAGCCGTATAATCGGAACCGCCTCTTCCCAATGTAGTGGTAACGCCATTGCTGTTGCTTGCTATAAAACCGGGAATAATAAATAATTTTTTATCAGTAGAAGAGAAGAAGTTTTTTATCTTTTTATTGGTCGCTTCAAAATCAACTGCAGCGAAACTAAAATTTGAATCGCTAACAATTAATTCTCTTGCATCTTTCCAAATGGTTTCGATGCCTAATATTTTTAATCTTTCAGCTATAATTTGAGTTGATAATAATTCCCCGTAACTAACGATTTTGTCTTTCGTTCTTTCAGATAATTCTCCCAACAAAAAAACGCCATTACAAATATCTTCAATCTCATTGCATCGTTTTTTTACCATACTTAATACGCTGCTTTGTTGCGTAAGCGGTATCAAAGATTTTACTGTTTCAAGATGACGCTGTTCAACAATCAAAAGTTGTTGCTTATATGCTTCATCTCCTGCTGCTGCGAGCTTTCCGCTCTGCAACAAAATATCAGTCACGCCGCCAAGCGCAGACGCAACCACAATGGTTTGATCTTTTTTTATTGCATCCTCAATAATCGATATTGTTTTGCTGATGTTCTCTGCATTTGCTACCGATGTGCCTCCAAACTTTAGAACCTGCATATAATCTTATTTAAAAATTGAAATGATTTGGGTAATAGATTTCTTTCTTGTAAAATAGCTTTTCAAAAGCCCGATGATTGATATGAAATATTTATCCGCGTTAGCGGATCGTGGTAGTTGCAATAATAATTATTGCAGCAATCTTTGCAGCAGCTATGCGGGAGATACAAATATTTTGTAATCGGCGAGCCATTTTTAATGTGCGGCGAAGATAAATAAACGAAATGAAGAAATTAAGCTTTATAGAATATTTTTTAGAAAAAATGAACTATTTTCAGCCTTCTGTTTAACGATTGCCATCTTGCTGTAAGAATCATTGAAAGATCTTAAATGTGTTACCATGAATTATCAGTCATCTCAGGCATTACAGCAGTTTAAATATCAGGTCGGGATCAAATTCCAACTGTATAATAGTTTATTTACCTCTTTGCCTTTCCATCGCATAGAAAGAACGGGCATTTTATTGTCGTTGCTTCTTACTTATTGCGAGGATGCCTATAAAAGAAAAGAAAGCCCTGAGAAAATGATCGGCGATTTTTTTGATAAGCACACCAACAATACTAATGAACGTGAGCGTGCAGATATTTTATTTCGTTTTGTTCAATATGTTGAAAGACAGATTGTGCTTTTTGATGCGCTTGAAGATGCTGCATTTAAAGATGTGAATGATATGGGCGGTTCCGGCACATTGAAACACCTTGCATCACAGGTAATAGAAACAAATAAAGGAGATGATCTGGCAGAAAAATTGAAGGATTATTCTGTGAACATGGTGCTAACGGCTCACCCAACACAGTTTTATCCTGGAGCGGTACTTGGAATTATTAATGATCTGTCAAGAGCAGTTGTTGAGAACAATGCGAACCAGATCAATATTTATATGCAGCAGCTTGGTAAAACGCCTTTCCTTAAAAAGCAAAAGCCAACTCCTTACGATGAAGCGATTAGCTTGATTTGGTATCTGGAAAATGTTTTCTATCCTGCGGCTGGTAAAATACTTTCTTTTTTGAAAGGGCAGTTTCCTGATGCCGTGAACGAAAAAAATCCAATCATAAAAATGGGATTTTGGCCCGGTGGCGACAGAGATGGAAATCCATTTGTTACTTCCTCAACCACACTAAAAGTTGCGGAAGCGCTGCGCGGAGCTATTATTAAATGTTATTATCTCGATGTGCGTAGGCTCAAGCGCCGCCTCACTTTTAAAGGCGTTGATACGATTATTGCATCGCTCGAAATAAAATTATATGAGAATCTTTTTTTGCCTGAACAAAAAGCAGGATTGACGAAAGATGAAATTATTTTACCATTAAGAAAAATAAGAGAGATATTAATTTACGAGCATAATAATTTATTTCTCCAGCTTGTTGACAATCTTATTAGCAAAGTTGAAGTGTTCAGCCTTCATTTTGCAACACTTGATGTGAGGCAGGATAGTTCTATTCATGCTAAAGTGCTGCAAGCCGTTGCTGAAAAGCAAAAGCTTTTGCCAGAAAATTATAGCGAGCTGGGCGAGAAAGAGAAAATTGAATTATTATCAAATATTAATGGGAATGCACAACCGGAGTTATATAAAGATTCGTTAATAAAAGATACTTTGGAATCTGTTGCGGTGATAAAGCAGATTCAGGAATTGAGCGGAGAGGAGGGATGCAACAGATATATCATCAGCCATAGCTTTAGCGCATTGAATGTTTTTGAAGTTTATGCACTTTTTCTATTGAACGGCTGGAAGAAAAATGAAATAAAAGTTGATATTGTTCCATTATTTGAAACCGTTGATGATTTGCGCAATGCTGGTGATGTGATGAAAGAATTGTATAGTAATAAAGTTTATAAAGCCCATCTAAAACTTCGTGGCAACAAACAAACGATCATGCTTGGTTTTAGTGATGGAACAAAAGATGGCGGCTACCTGATGGCTAACTGGAGCATTTATAAAGCAAAGGAAGAGCTTACAAAAATTTCACGCGAACATAATATTAAAGTTGTGTTTTTTGATGGACGTGGCGGGCCGCCTGCACGTGGCGGGGGCAAAACGCATAAGTTTTATGCATCGATGGGAAAAAATATTGAGAACAAAGAAATTCAGTTAACGATACAAGGACAAACGGTGAGTTCAAATTTTGGGACGATTGATTCTGCTCAGTATAATATCGAACAACTGATTCATGCAGGAATTTCAAATGAACTTTTTTCCTCAAAAGAAATAACGCTTCAGCAACATGAAGAGGAGTTGTTGGAAGAGCTTGCAAATGAAGGTTACAAATCATATTCCGCATTAAAAGACCATCCTTATTTTTTGCGGTATCTGGATGATTTGAGTCCGCTTCGTTTTTACAGTGAAACAAATATTGCAAGCAGACCATCAAAACGCAATAGCTCTCCACGATTGGAGTTTGCAGATCTGCGAGCCATTCCTTATGTAGGTGCATGGAGCCAACTGAAACAAAATGTGACAGGATATTATGGCGTTGGAGCGGCATTGCAGGCGATTGATAAGAAGAAAAAATGGAAAGAAGTAAAACATCTGTACGACAGTTCGCTATTTTTCAGAACACTTATTGACAATTGCGAAATGGCGATGAGAAAATGTTTTTTTCCTTTGACAGAACATTTTTCAAAACATCCTGTGTATGGAGAAATTTGGGGAATGATTTATGACGAATTTGAACTCACTAAAAAATATCTTTTTAAGTTAACAGGCAATCATGAGCTGATGGAAGATTATCCGGTGGAGCAATTGTCCATTCAAATGCGTGAAAGAATTGTGTTGCCATTGAGCACGCTACAGCAATATGCTATCACTAAATTCAGGGAGCTTGAAAAAAACGGTGATGCAAAAAATCCTTTGCGCGAAGTTTATGAAAAGCTGATTATTCGAAGTTCATTTGGTATTATTAATGCAGCGAGAAATTCAGCCTAACTAATTCATATTAGATTCGATGAGGTCATTTGGGTTGCTATCTTTCTTTTATAAAGAAAAATAGTTTATAAATTAGAACCTAACGTCTCATTAGGTCATACAGAAGAACGGTTCATAAATGTTTATCGCATTTTATGAACCGTTCTTCGTTTTTTTTCGTTTATTATTAATGTAAACTTTGTTGTAACTTATAAAGTTCTATAAAAACTTCCTATCTGTTTAATTTATTGCTACCCTGCCATTTTATTCACGGCTTGTAAAACTTTTGCAAATGAAAAAACTCCTGCTGTTCTTAATTGTGGCATTTATTTTTTCGTTGAAGATAAAATCTCAAACTGTAAAACTAACGCCTTTTGTTACGGGGCTTACTAATCCAATTGATATAAAAAATTGTGGTGACGATCGTTTGTTTGTTGCAGAGCGCAATGGAAGGATTCGTGTTATTAATCCTGATGGTACACTTCGGCCAACTCCTTTTCTTGACATTATCTCAAAAGTTTCTGGTCTTGATGGTGAAGAAGGTTTTCTTGGTATTTGCTTCAGCCCCAATTATAAAACAGATGGAAAATTTTATGTGAGCTATACTGCTTTTGCGGGTTCGCAATTGATCAGTGTGATTGAGCAATATAAAGTTAGCGCAGCAGATTCGAATCTTGCTGATCCCACTTCGGCTCTCACGCTGCTCACGGTAAATCAGCCATTCACAAATCATAAAGCTGGTAATCTTTTGTTTGGTCCCGATGGGTATTTATATATTTTTTGGGGTGATGGTGGGAGCGGCGGCGATCCTTATGGAAATGGTCAGAACAAAACAGTATTGCTGGGAAAAATTCATAGGATTGATGTTTCCAATTCCTCTGCATCTCAACTTTATGCAATACCGCCAACCAATCCTTTTGCTGATTCAACATCACCCAATATCAGAAAAGAAATCTGGGCTTATGGCTTGCGCAATCCGTTCAGGGATTCTTTCGATCCGATCACTGGTGATTTTTGGATTGGCGATGTTGGCCAGAATGCACATGAAGAAATCGATTTTCAGCCTGCTGGTAGCAAAGGCGGTCGTAATTATGGATGGAATACTATGGAAGGCTTTTCCTGTTATTCTCCAGCTTCGAATTGCGATTCAACGGGAATTACTCCGCCTATGTATGATTATCCCCACACCGTTGGTTATTGCATCATTGGAGGTCATGTGTATCGCAGCATTCAATCGAGAAATTTATGGGGCACTTATATTTTTGCAGACTATGTTTCCCAATGGATTGATGGACTAAAGCAAACAAATGGAACTTTAAATTCCGTGGTAAGAATGCTTAGTAATATTGGTAGTGGCCCAATCAGTTTTGGTGTTGACAGGTACTATGATCAATATGTTTGCTTCTATGGAGGTAGCACCATCTATAAGTTAAACGATGGCGACCCGAATCCATTTCCCAAAGCTTATTTTACTGAAAGCTCAGTAACCGATACAAATTATATTCTCAAAGCTTTGGAAGGGAGAAATATCAGCTATCAATGGCTATATGAAAACGCACCAGTTTCCGGGGCAACAACGCCAACATATAATGCAAATATGCAAGGTAGCTATCGGTTGGTTGTTACAAATTCACTTGGTAATAAAGATACTTCGGCGCCATTTATTATTTCTGCATCACAAGTGGCATTAGAAAATTTTCAAGGCCAGCGTATTGATAACAAACAAGTGTTGCTCACATGGCAAACACTTGCTGAGCAAAATAATAGCGGTTTTGAAATTGAGAGAAAACTGGATATCGATACAGGATTTAAAGATATTGGTTTTGTTCCATCACTTGCTGTCGATGGAAATTCCACCAGCGCAGTTAATTATTCCTACAATGATACACCTGTTTACAAAGGAGTCATTCTATATCGGCTTAAGCAAATAAATAATGATGGAAGTTTTAGCTATTCTGGAATTATTACAATCAAGGCAATCAATTTAAAATTAGATGTAACAATCAATCCTAACCCGGCTGTTAATACAATTTATTTTTCAATGAATAATACCGATAATTATCAATATGAACTGATTGATATGAACGGAAGGAAATTATTGCAGAATACTTTTTCGGGTAACAGTTGGCAATTCAATGCCGCATTCTTAGAAACTGGCATTTATTATTTGAAAGTTATCTCTCAAAAATCTGGAGAACATGTTTCGAAAAAAGTGCTAGTGACACATAATAGCCACGCTGGAAAAAATATTTTGAAATATTTTAGTTTTTTTGAAAATATTTTTTCCTAAATATTTTTACTTCTTTTTTTTAGATTCGAGAAGAATTAAATCTTTTCTTCTTTTGAAATTGGAAAAAACCTTGCAAACATTTTTTGACAGTTAAAATTTCTTGTGAAAATATA
>CAIYPC010000029.1 GCA_903927975.1 uncultured Bacteroidota bacterium
AATTGGATCACATTTTCCGCGGAGAATAAAGCTGAAGTAAAAAATCATCTTTCAAAATCGCCGCTTCATAAATATTGGGAATATGAAATCGATGAACTTTTTGTGGTGGATGGAAATCAATACAGGCTTCCTGGGGTTCAATTAAATTGATTGGAAACATCTCTAAAACATTTTCTTTATTTTGACCTCACCTTTAATTCCTCTCCAAAGGAGAGGATGAGAATGTTTTCAGAGATGTTTCAATAAAAAATCAGGTATTTATAAAACGCAAAAAACTCTCTGAATAATCCATAACCATCTTTGAAAAAATATTTTTCAGAAGCACATCCCTCCACATTTTTAAAGCCAAGCTTTTTAATGATGTATTTGCAACGTGTGATGTGATAAAAACTTGTCACAACAATTGCAGAAGAAAAATGGAGCGAGTCGTTGAGCTTAATAAAATCTTTTGCGGTAAGAAATGAATTGTTTCCATCATTATCAACTATGATATCATTAAGTGGAACACCCTTTTCTTTTAAATATTTTTTCATCGCATCTCCCTCGCGAACACCGTAATCTTTTCCATCGCCGCCACTTGCAAAAATTTTTATTATTCTTTTCTCTTTATACAATTTGATGGCTTCGTCAACCCTTCCTTGCAACCATGGTGATAATGTGCTATCCGCAAAAACTGGGCTTCCTAAAATAATACCAACATCTGCATTTCCTTTATAATCGCGCAAGCCATCATAAGTTACATAAGTGATATGAATCAAAAACCACGCAACTAAAACAGCCGCGACAATTTTTGTTTTTCTAGCAATTTTTATTTTCATTTTTTGGATGCCCAAGCAGGTTTTTGCTTGAGGGCTTTTTTGTAGATGGGACAAGATTCATCGTGCGCACCAGAAAGGTATCCAGTGCTCACTAAAAATTCATTCACGATGTCGCCGCCGGTAAATTTGAATGTGGCTTTAAAAATTTTCATCCATTCTTCTTTTGTTTTTGGATGATGATGCTGCAACCAATTTTTAAACGAGCCAAATTCTTTCTGCAATTTTTTTATCGTTTTTGCATTTTCTATCGTGGCATTTACTTTCAGTTTATTTCGTATGATGCCAGCATCATTGAGCAATCTTTCAATTTGCTTCTCTTTATATTTTGAAACTTTATCAATATCAAAATTGTCGAACGCTTTATAAAAATTATCTTTCTTCTTCAATATAGTTGTCCAGGATAACCCAGCCTGATTTATTTCCAGTATCAACCTTGCAAAAAGCTCATTATCATCATCAATAGGGAAGCCATATTCATTGTTATGATAATGAACATGCACATTGTCTTTCTCCATATTTTTTATAACGTCGCAGTAACTCATAAGTGTCTTTATAAAACAAATAAAGCCATTTGATTTATTGTAGCAAAAAAATTTTGCAGATTTATATTTCGCCTTATCTTTGCACTCCGCAAAAAAATGGAGTTTATCCGCCGCGGCGGATGGTTCAGAACATCTTCCTTATAAACACAGGGTCGGCGGTTGAAAGTTTTGATTGTTAGTATAGATTTTAAATAAAAAGGGAGTTTAGCTCAGCTGGTTCAGAGCATCTGCCTTACAAGCAGAGGGTCGGCGGTTCGAACCCGTCAACTCCCACTCAATACAGGCAAGGGTTTCAGCAAAAACTGAAACCCTTTTTCTTTGGACCGGTTTAAACATAGTTTAAACAACCTCAGTTTTAGTAACACAAGTAATAGCTCGCGTTTATTCATTTCATAGTTTAATCGCTGCATTTCGAATAGTATGCCAACACATACGTTTACCACGGTAGGCGACTGTCTATGCTTACACTTAACGCAATATGACAATGCGCACTAACAAAACAAAACTTTCATCCATTTATATTGACAGGCCGTAATTTTTTTATAGCTGAAATAACTTTGCAAATTTTAAAAGATATATTTGGAGTGGACATTGACCAAAGCACTTTGAGCAGACTGGAACGAGGCAAAAGACCCGTAGCAAGACAAACAGTTCCTGTAATTGCCAAAATTTCTAAGCAAGAAAAAAGGCACTTTTGTAAAATACAAGCACGGGAACATATACTGCGACTGCAAAATTAAAAATTTTCACTAAACTAAAAGCAACGGAAAAAGAACTGGAATCGAAAACTAAAAACAAGAAGTAATTAAACATGGCAATTACCGATACAAAACAACAACTGAAAGACCTGTTAAGAGAGTTATTCCAACTGGACAATACTGACCTCGACTTTGGAATTTACCGTATCCTAAACATCAAAGCCAAAGAGGTGGAAGATTTCATCAATAAAGATTTGGATGGAAAAG
>CAIYPC010000030.1 GCA_903927975.1 uncultured Bacteroidota bacterium
AGAAAATAAAAAATCACCATCAATCTTGAAAATAAAATACTGTTTAAATTTCCAATTGCTTTTTTGAGTTTCTGTTTTAATCAGGCTCAGCCATTTTTTTTCAATTATTTTTTTCTCTGACATTACTCTGCGTTTTATAGTAATGGTGCTGCGGGTTTCGCAAAAGGCTATTTTGACAATATTAGAATCTGTTTATTATTATCAAGACGCCAGTATTCGAATTTATTAAGAAGCGAGCGCCCAATAATAATTCTTTTCCCTTTTTCAGTTACAGCAACAACGATATTATTAATCGTGAACTTACCCATTTTTAAATTGCTGATTGTATATTTTCTACAAGTATCTACTACCCCATTGGCCATTTCATATTGACCAACTCCTAAATAGTTTGAAGAATTTATTAAGCCTTGATTTTTCAGTTCTTCCTCCATTTCTTTATTTATCAGCAAATCACTAGAGCCAGTGTCGAAAAGCCACACTTTTATTAGGCTTCCAATTTTTGCTTTAATGTATGTCATCCCATTAAGCGTTAGTACACTAAGCGTGTCTTCTTGCGGACCTAGTATATCATTCTTTGAATTCTCGCTCCAATTATTTTTATATTTAATATCATCAGCAAAAGGATCCCCGCAGTTATAAATCATATCATAAAAAAATATAGAATTCGGATCACTAAGCGTTCGCATATCCTCGTCTTTGATTTTTTTTGATTTCACAAGTTCAAGCTGACATTGACAAAAGCCTGCTAATTTTATGGAGTCCAATTTCTTACTTGTGTTTTGCTGCAAACTTTTTATACAGTGTTCTATGTAATCATTTCCAAAACTTTCGGCTTCCAGAAGCGTAGTTTGCCCTGTGCCTGAATAGCATTCCTGAATGCTTTTGTTTAGAGCGGTGTCCTCCTTAATCATCGCGGGTAAATCAATTGCACTGCCATTAGTATGTCGTTTAAACTGAGCACTTGTGAAATGTTTGTCAAGCTTTTGAACCTGGCATTCACAAATCGACAATGCCAATTTATCAGTTCGGTCTTTGTGCAATGAATTTAAACAACTAAAAATAAGATGATCCCTGTCTGCGATTGGTCTGCCTTCTTTCGTGCGTAAAAATTTTTCTTGTGCAGATGCACTTAAAAAAAATGAGATTGCAATGAAAGTTGAGATTATAATTTTAAGACACATAGATGAAGGTGTTTTTAATAATGGCTATAAACGTTGACGCATTGGCGACATCGGGGTGTTTTTATTTTTCCGCTCGGACTAATGCTGATTAAAGATACAAAAGCCAATGTACTATTTAAATGTTCAATAGCAATTCTTCTCTTGACGTGATTCAATCTTTAAATTTATTTTAGGTTCTAAGGCGAGTCCCGCGGCTATACACTGAGGATGCTAGTACACATGGCGGAGACGCGGCTGAGAAATAAGTAAAGAAAGGAATCATCAATTAATAATGCTAATAGTCTTCAGCACTTCATCAAACAGCTTAGAGCAATCTTCTGTTGACTCATTATCCATAAATGTAATTGAAACGAAATATTTCCCTCTAGGTATATCATAAGACTTTGCCCTGACAATAAACTTATCTGAAGATACTGGTGTGATTGAAAAGAGGAAAGAGTAATAAGTACTATTATGATCAGACAGTTTAACTTCTGTGACGCTATCTAAATACTGAAAACTGTTTAGTGTTGACTTGAGGTCATCAGCCGATGCAATCATCATGTTTTTAAACTCGTCGAAATTTGTTGCAGGGTTAAGCCTGACTGTAATTTTGATGGTAGGGATAAAGCCTACTACGCTTCCCATTTCATATTTAATATAGCTTATTTGGGAGATTATACCATTGTTGCTCTTCGATATATCCTTTAATTGTTCCTCTGTAAATTTAATTTCTTTTAGATTCTTTTTTGATTCTTCAGTACCAATATATTTCCAATTCTTTGGTGGCTGCAATTTCAATCCAACCAAATCATTCTGATAAATAGTTTGACCAATTGAGCTATCAGCGAGTAGTAGAGTTAAAACAATAAAGAAATAGTGTCTCATAATATATGCTTTTAGGGTTCGGCTACGCATATAAATTTATAGTATTAAAATCTATAGCTCAAAAAATACTATTGTCGAATTATGAGAGATTTAATAACTGCATTTTGCTAACGCCTATGGTCAACCGAATAGCTATAATAGCGAGAGACAAGCTTATTTAGTCTTCAACAGATGTACAAATCCCATAAATAGAGTTGATATTAATCCAACCATTAATTCTGCCAATGTTGTTGCCTATTTGATACCTGTCGCCTTGAATTGCTTTAATTAAGTGTAAATACTGACTTCCATTAACCTTACACAAAACAATATCTGCTTTTTGCAATTGTCTGTCCAAAAGCGGTTCAACAGTCACCAATTGTCCCGATTGAATTTTTCCTTTCATTGAGTTGCCCCTAGGTCGAAATTGAACCGTTTCACCTTTCTTTAATTTTTCAATATAATGTGTTGCCCAACTCATTTTTTTAGATTTTCTAGTTCAGATGGCGGAGAATTGCATGAGAATCGACTCGCTTAATATCTAAAACTATATGCTGCGATAATTGAGAGAATCTTCAAGCTCCACGATACTTTGATAATAACCGAGTTTTTTTAAATGATAATATATTTCCTGGTCCTTCCTAACCTTGTCAGTATAAAAGGCAAGTATTTTCAATGTTTTCGGGAATTTGTTTTTCATGAACTCTTCAAAGCCAATATTTATTCTGTCAATTGTAATCCTTTCTATAGATGATAGATCTTCAATCCCGTTAATTTGACTAAGATGTTTACAATTAAAAACCCCTAACTCTTTAAAATGAATAAGCGTTTTTGGAAAGTCTAAACAATTTAGCTGCGCTAAGTCGGTTAAATCCAATTCTTCTAAAGCCCTATAGTTTTTCAGATTTGAAATGCTATTAAATCCTCTAGTTTGATTTATAGAAATTTTTTTAAGGGAACCATTTTCTACTTCAAATAAATTATCTCTGCCACCTAATACTAATGACATATCGTTAAGCACAGGCAAATTATTTAAAAACCCAAGTGAACAGTTTCTTTTAAACCTCCAGAGGTCTACCTTTTTTAATGAAGAAATATTTCCAATTACTTCAGGATTTCTTGGTTGGCC
>CAIYPC010000031.1 GCA_903927975.1 uncultured Bacteroidota bacterium
CAATCTTCCGCACTACTTCAAAATATCATGTCCGAGTTTATCTCTTTTTGTCATTAAATATTTTTCATTGTGTTCGTTCGGAACAGTTTCAATGGGAATCGTTTCTACAATCTCAAGCCCATAACCCGATAAACCTGTTCTTTTCTTTGGATTGTTACTCATTAATCGAAGTTTGCTGATGCCGAGATAGCGAAGCATCTGCGCTCCCACTCCGTAATCTCTTTTGTCCATCGGGAAACCAAGATGTAGATTGGCTTCCACGGTATCCATACCATTTTCCTGCAGTTGGTATGCTTTCAATTTATTCACCAAACCAATCCCTCTCCCCTCTTGATTCATATATAAAATAACACCTGTTCCATTTGCTTCCACCATACGCATCGCCTTATGCAATTGCTCGCCGCAATCACAACGAAATGACCCAAGGATATCTCCAGTGAAACAAGAAGAATGCACACGCACAAGAACAGGTTCATCTTTTTTCCATTCTCCTTTTATCAATGCAAGATGTTCGTTGGAAGTATTTTTTTCCCTAAAAGCCACAAGCTTGAAATGGCCATATTTTGTGGGCATATCAACACGCACAATTTCTTCAATCAACGAATCTGTTTTCAAACGATATTCAATCAAATCTTTTATTGAAATCAATTTGAAATCAAAATGCTTTGCAATTTCTCTTAGTTGTGGCAAACGCGCCATGCTGCCATCTTCATTCATAATTTCAACCAAAACCCCAACAGGATCAAAGCCTGCTAATCTTGCCAGATCAATCGTGGCTTCTGTATGCCCTGCTCTTCTCAAAACACCGCCAGATTTCGCTCTCAAAGGAAAAATATGTCCGGGTCTTCCAAGATCTTCTGGTTTTGTTTTATGATCAATTAATGACTGGATAGTTTTTGATCGATCATGCGCAGAGATGCCTGTGGTGCAACCATGCCCGAGCAAATCAATAGAAACCGTAAAAGCCGTTTCATGCAAAGCAGTATTGTTGTTCACCATCAATTCAAGCTTCAATTCATCACAACGTTCTTCGACCATTGGCGCACAGATCAACCCTCTTCCATGTTTGCTCATAAAATTTATCACTTCGGGCGTAACATTTTTTGCGGCAGTAATAAAATCGCCTTCGTTCTCACGATCTTCATCATCCACCACAATCACCAATTTGCCATTCTTTATATCTGCAATGGCGCTTTCAATAGTATCTAACATTTAAAAATAATTTATGTGCAAAGATAAGAATTAGAAAAGACAAGGTCTAAGGCATAAGAATACAAGGGACAAGAATACAACAAGACACAAGGCAAAAGGTTTAAGTATAAGGCGTAAGGTGAAGGGAATACAGGCGCATAAACCGGTTGAAATAAATAATATTCTTGCGTTGTTGCGTGAGATATTTATGTTCCCATATTAATGTCAATCGCTTTTATCAGAAATCGTACATCCCAAATCTTACATCTTAATATTCTGCATGTTCGTTAATTTCGCAGCCTGTACAGATTACTTTATGAATGAAATGAACACAAAGCTTCAGCAATTATCCACGCAATTGGAAGGAGAATTTTATTTTGATACTGCGATGCGTACGTTATATGCAACAGATGCATCTGCCTATCGTGAATTGCCGTTGGCGGTTGCTATTCCTAAAACCGTTGATGATATTAAAAAGTTGATTGCATTTGCACATGCACAAAAAACTTCTTTGATACCAAGAACTGCTGGCACTTCCCTTGCAGGACAGGTTGTGGGAAATGGCATTGTGGTTGATGTGTCAAAAAATTTCACACAGATACTTGATTTTAATAAAGAAGAAAAATGGGTGCGTGTTCAACCTGGCGTGATACGCGATGAACTGAATATGTTTTTGAAACCGCATGGTTTTTTATTTGGACCAGAAACTTCTACTGCAAACCGTGCAATGATTGGTGGAATGGTTGGCAACAATTCATGCGGAAGCAATTCTATTATTTACAGAAGCACACGCGAACATTTGCTGGAAGTGAAAGCAATATTGAGCGATGGAAAAGAAGCTGAATTCAAAGCTTTGAACATTGATGAGTTTCACAATAAATGCGAAGGCGATAATCTCGAATCAAATATTTATAAAACAATTCGCGGATTGCTGAGCAACTACGATAATCAAACAGAGATAAGAAAAGAATATCCAAAAAAATCTGTTGAGAGAAGAAATACAGGTTATGCGATTGATGTGCTGTTGGAATCTGCACCATTTACCGCTGGCGAAAAAGATTTTAATTTTTGTAAACTGATCGCAGGATCCGAAGGCACGTTGGCATTCATCACAGAAATAAAATTGAATGTGGTTCCGCTTCCGCCGAAAGAAGTTGGCTTGCTCTGTGTTCATTTTAATAGCATTGATGAATCGCTTCGTGCAAATTTGATTGCACTGAAATATAAACCAAGTGCCAGCGAACTGATCGATCATTATATTCTTGAATGCACCAAAGGGAATATTGAGCAAAGCAAAAATCGTTTTTTTGTTCAAGGCGATCCAGGCGCAATTTTAGTGATTGAATATGCAAGGAACACTCGTGAAGAAATTGAAGAGATAACAAAACAAGTGGAAGCTGAAATGCGCGGAGCTGGATTGGGATATCATTTCCCTGTGCTTTATGGTGATGATACAAAAAAAATATGGGCACTTCGCAAAGCTGGACTGGGCTTGCTTGGCAACATGCCAGGCAATGATAAAGCCGTTCCAGTGATTGAAGACACAGCCGTTGATGTAAATGATCTTCCCGCATACATTCGCGAGTTCAATGAAATTTTGAAGAAATATAATCTCAACTCTGTGCATTATGCACATGCAGGATCTGGTGAAATACATCTGCGCCCGATACTGAATTTAAAAACAGAAGCGGGGAATAAATTATTCAGAACAATCGCTCAGGAAATTGCGGGACTTGTAAAAAGATATAATGGCTCATTGAGTGGTGAACATGGCGATGGAAGATTGCGCGGCGAATTTATTAAGCAAATGGTGGGAGAAAAAAATTATTCATTGTTGAAGGAAATAAAAAAATCATGGGATCCCGAAAACATTTTTAATCCCGGGAAGATTGTTGACACGCCGCCAATGAACACCATGCTGCGTTTTAAGCCAGGACAACAAACGCCTGATTTCAAAACTCATTTTCGTTTTTATGATCAGGATGTTTTGCTTCATGCTGAACAATGCAATGGATCCGGTGATTGCAGAAAAACACAATTATCTGGCGGAACGATGTGTCCATCGTTTATGGCTACACGTAATGAAAAAGACACGACGAGAGCAAGAGCAAATATCCTTCGTGAGTTTCTTACCAATTCAACCAAAGAAAACCGTTTTGATCATAAAGAAATTTATGATGTGATGGATCTTTGCCTGAGCTGCAAAGGATGTAAATCAGAATGTCCTTCAAATGTGGATGTGGCAAAATTGAAAGCGGAATTCATGCAGCATTATTATGATGCGAATGGAGTTCCGTTCCGTTCTAAATTGATTGCAAACTTTACTGCCTCTGCAAAGCTCGGGGCGATGATGCCGGGCATATATAATTTTGTTGTGAAGAATTCTTTCACTGGCGGATTAATAAAAAAGTTTTCGGGATTTGCGATTGAGCGATCAATGCCGTTGATGTATAAAACGACATTGAAGAAATGGTTTGAGAAACATTCGTCAGGAATCGACCATCGACCATCGACCATCGACCATGTACAAACCAAAAACCGCCAACGCGTCTATCTCTTCTGCGATGAGTTCACCAATTACAACGACACAGAAATTGGAATTACTGCGATTCTTCTGCTTGAAAAATTAGGTTATGAAATTGTTATTCCACAGCACGAAGAAAGCGGCAGAACATGGCTTTCAAAAGGATTGATAAGAGATGCAAAAAAAATCATCAACAAAAATATTTCATTGCTCGCTCCGATTATTAATGAACAAAGCCCACTAATAGGAATAGAGCCTTCGGCAATTCTCACTTTCCGTGATGAATATATTGATCTGGCAGATGATGAAAACTTTGAAGCCGCAAAGAAACTTTCTAAAAATGTTTTTTTGATTGATGAATTTATTGCGGCAGAAATTGATAAGGGCAATATTAAAAAAGAACAGTTCACGAAAGAAAAAAAATCAATTCAGTTGCACGGGCATTGTCAGCAAAAAGCATTGTCATCGGTTGCTCCATCCATCAAACTATTATCATTGCCTGAAAATTATTCTGTGACAAATATTCCATCTGGCTGTTGCGGAATGGCTGGTTCTTTCGGTTATGAAAAAGAACATTATAATCTGTCAATGAAAATTGGTGAATTGGTTTTGTTCCCGGCAGTTCGTAAACAAACGGATGATGTGTTAATTGCAGCACCGGGAACAAGCTGCCGCCATCAGATAAAAGATGGAACGAAAAAGAAAGCGATGCATCCGGTGGAGGTTTTGTATGAAGCGCTTAATTAGGCTTTGAACTATTAGCTGCGAGCTGCGAGAAATACCCGAAGCTCACATCTCAAGAGTCAATTTAATGTGTAACTATAAAAACAAACTGTTGCTCCAAATCATATTTGCATTCCTTTCAACTTCTTCTTTTATAGAAATGATTTCATGATCTTTAGTTGGCTTTACGTAATTAAACCCAATCCTAAATTTTATACCGTGTATTTTATTAGTATTTACCAACTCCAATGTTTTCTTTACACTTTTATGAGGAGGGATTTTTATTATTTGTTTGCCATTTTTATAACACATATTCATTTGAATAAATAAATCGTGATTATCAGTTTTATAAGAGTCTTGCCACGAACAAGTACCGCTTAAATATGCTATTGTATCCTTGGTATTATTCCACAAGACTGCCTCAACTGAGGAGTTTTCTAGATTGACAAATTGAGCTGAGATTGTCAGTTCATCTTTGTTGTTATCATTATATTCCTTAAAAGAGCTAATTAATAGAGCAATAAAACAGATTATTATCAATTGGGTTAGCTGTTTCATATAAGGTCAATTTTGTAGAAGGCATTAATTCTTTTCTTTAAAATTACTAAAAAAATCTAATTGATTTCCTCTTGTGGTTCTCTGTTATCTCCGTGGCTCTCTGTGTCCAAATTAGATATACATCTACGTTAATATTTTTTGCAAACTGCTTGTTAATGCATCGCCATCAGCTATTCAACCATTCAACCTATCAACTTAATGCCTTAACTTCATCTACCTTAAACTTATCAAACTTGCCTACTATCCCAGAACGCGTTAAAGCATTCAACAAAGAACGTTTACAGCAATACACTTCACTGAAATATCAAATGATGTCGGGAAGTGCTTTCCGATTTTTTCGAGGCACCTGCCATTTGTTTTATGAAGATTTATCGAAAGCAAGTGATTTACCACAAAGCCCGCTCACTTGGATCTGCGGCGATTTACATTTGGAAAACTACGGATCTTATAAAGGGGACAATCGCCTCGTATATTTCGATATGAATGATTTTGATGAAGCAGTGCTTGCTCCAGCAATCTGGGAAATATCAAGAATGGTAACAAGTATTTTTGTTGGATTTGATTCTCTTAAAATAAATCAATCTGAAGCAAGAGATGCTGCAGCTTATTTCCTGAAAATATATTCGGACACATTAGCCAAAGGCAAATCAAAATATATTGAACCGGAAACTGCAAAAGGAATCGTGAAACTTTTTTTGGATAATGTCGCTTCCAGAAAACAAAAAGAATTGTTGCAGCAACGTTCAGTAGAAAAAAATGGCAAGTTGACATTGTTGATCGACAATACTCATTTTTATAAGCTCGATAAAGATTTAAAAAAAGAACTGCTGAAATTTTTAGAAGAATGTTTGAAAACAAATATGAAATATAAAAATGGCTTTAAAATTTTAGATACTGCTTTTCGTGTTGCCGGAACCGGAAGTGTTGGTGTGAAACGATATGCTTTTTTGGTAGAAAAATTACAGAAGCCGAACAAATACATCATGGTTGATATGAAGGAAGCAACAGCATCATCGGTTCAACCATATCTTGCAACGCCGCAACCAGCTTGGGTTGCAGAAGCAGAGCGTGTAGTTGCAGTTCAACAGCGAATGCAAAATGTTTCTCCCGCATTTCTAAGCTGTGCCACTTTCAAGAAAACTTCTTATACTTTGAAAGAATTGCAACCCATTGCTGATAAAATTAATTTTCTTGTTATCAAGGATAAACTCAAAGACATTCAGCGTGTGATTGAAGACATGGCGCTGCTCACTGCTTCTGCACAACTAAGAAGCAGTGGCAGACAAGGAAGTGCGATTGCCGATGAACTGATTGCTTTTGGGCAGAACACTGAATGGCAGAAAAAGATAATTGATTATGCAGTGAATTATTCTAATCAAGTGAAAAAAGATTATGAAGAATTTGCAAAAGCATATCAGGAAAAATATTTTTCATAGTAAGTTTGAGTTATGCAAATGCCTGAAGACATCATCTGGAAAATAATTCTTTCTATCATTATTGGTGGTTTGATTGGCGCGGAGCGTGAATACAGAAGCAAATCTGCCGGCTTCAGAACGCTCACACTTATTTGTCTTGGTGCAACTTTGTTCACCGCTTTTTCTCAATTGATTGGTGCTCCAGGCAACATGGATCGCATCGCATCAAATATTGTAACAGGTATTGGCTTTGTAGGTGCAGGCGTTATTTTCAAAAGTGATTTTGGAGTCAGCGGCATCACAACCGCAGCAATGATATGGACGACCGCCGCGCTGGGAATGGGAATTGGCGCGGGTTACGAGCTTGTTTCTTCAATTGCTTGTGGAATTATATTGATTATGCTTTTTCTTTTCAGCAGGTTTGAAAGAGGCATTGATAAAATAAATCAATCACGTAATTATAGAATCGTTTGTGAGTTTCAAAATGAAACTTTGCAAGGATATGAATCATGCCTGAAAAAACATTCACTTACATTCAAACGCGATCGCGAAACAAAAGCTGGCAACTTAATAACAGGCGAATGGATGGCAAGAGGCTCAGAAAAAAATCATCTAAAATTTGTGAATGAGATTTTGAGCGATCCTACGGTGAAGGAGTTTTCTTATTGAGGTTGAAGGTTTAGGGTATAAGGCGTAAGGAATACAATGGATGCCATACCTTCTACCCTAAACCTTCAACCCTCTCACTAATAAAATCTCGCCACCCAGCTCCTCTCAAAAATTTCTCCGGCATTTAATTTATTGATCCCTTCTTTATTAATAAGTTGTTGATCCGTATTCACGCTGTCTGCAATGCCGCACCAAGGCTCAATGCAAACAAAATCGGCATTCTTTGCAGCCCATATACCGAGGTACGGAAAATTACCAAAATCAAAATCAAGACCGTGTGGAGATTTATCTGATTTTAATGAGACGATAGATGAAGTAAGATTTTTCATCACAATTGCATCTTTCAAAAACAATTGTTTTGATAACGGCAACACATTCGTCTGCTGCAAAAGTGGTTCAGGATTTGTTTCTATCAACCCTTCTTTTGAAATGGGCCAGCGTGGTTTTGTTTCATCTTCATTAAACTCCAGATAATAATCTTCATAATTTAAATCGTCCATCAATGGAACTTTAAAAGCAGGATGACCGCCAACGGAAAAATACATTTCATGATTGGATGTGTTGCTAACGTTATAGTGTACCTGAAGTGTGTTTTCATGTAATGTATAAACTATCCTCAGCTCAAAATGAAATGGAAAAATTTTAAAAGTCTCTTCATTACTCTTCAATAAAAATATAATAGAATTCTTTTCCTGCGGCATCGCTTCAAATTCCATATCTCTCGCAAAACCGTGACGGCTCAGCTTATAAGGCTCGCCTTCATAATAATAAATATCGTTCTTCAACGTGCCGACAATCGGAAATAATATCGGCGACTTCTTGCCCCAGAAAGCTGGGTCGCCGCTCCACATATATTCAAATTTTGTTTGCTTATTATAAATGCTTTGCAGCTCCGCTCCTTTTGGATTGATGACAATGATAAGATCATTGTTTTCGATGCTGAACATGGTTTGAATTTGAAGTACAATATTATGATTTTAAAAAAGAGTATTAACTAACATTCAATGCTCAAAGCTATTGTCAAAACCTTGAAGGTTTTTCGGAGAGCAAAATTAACTTCGAGAGCCCGAAAAACCTTCAAGGTTTCTCAGCAAGATTACCTTTTATGAAACTAAAGCTCAATAGTAGCACAACCGATGAAAGGAGCGTCGCAACGATGTTCAATAGAATACCCGCTCTCCACTCAACAAAATTTATTGCCTTTAAAATAATTGACCATTATAGTTGAAGATGATTGTGTAAATTAGCATCATGTTTCGCTATCTTGAAATTATCGGCTCGAGCTTTAAAATGGCATTGCAGGAATTTCGCTCTAACAAATTGCGCACGTTCCTTTCATTGCTCGGCATCACATTTGGTATCTTTTGTATCATCAGCGTCATCTCCACTATTCAAAGTATGGAGGCAGCTGTACAGAACGATATACAATCGCTTGGCAGCAAAACAATTTATGTTCACAAGTGGGACTATACGTCCGATGGCATGTGGTGGAAATATTTGAAGCGCCCTATCCCGAAGCCCGAAGAGATGGCAATGATCCAAGAAAAAGTGCCTTCAATACGTCATGCTGCTTATGTGCTCAACACGAATGGCAATATGGAATTCGGCGATAACATTCTCACTAATTTAAATTACAACGGCGTTAGTGAAGGCTTTAGTAGCATACAGTCAATTGACATTGGTTTTGGTCGCTATTTGCAGCAATCTGATTTTGATCATGGTTCAAATGATATTGTCATTGGTAACACGCTTGCTGAAAAACTTTTTGTGAAACCGGAAAAAGCAATCGGCAATGTAGTAAGATTGAAAAATGATAAGGTTGCAGTTGTGGTTGGTGTGATAAAGAAAAAAGGGCAGAGCATGATGGATATGTGGGATTTTGACAATGCTATCGTCATGCCGTATCAGTTTTTCAAACAAATGGAGAAACCAGAAGCAACATGGGATCCGATTATTATGGTGCAGGGACAGGAGAACGCAGATATTCCAGAGCTTAAAGATGAGCTTAACGGGGCGATGCGATCTATCAGAAAATTGAAACCAACTGAAGAAGAAAATTATGCACTGAACGATATAGAATCTTTCAGCAAATTCATGCACGATATTTTTAGCAACATCAGCATTGGTGGTTGGGCAATCACAGCACTGTCTCTCATTGTTGGCATGTTCGGTGTTGCGAATATTATGTTCGTTACAGTAAGAGAACGCACGGGACAAATCGGCCTTAAAAAAGCGATCGGTGCAAAACGTGGCACCATCATGATGGAATTTTTGCTTGAATCAGCATTTCTCTGCATCATCGGCGGCCTCATTGGCCTCGCAGCAGTTTTAATACTTGCACAAATATTTTCTGCCATGTTCAGCTTCAAAGTTTTTGTGTCGGCTGGCACAATCGCTTTTGCTGTTGGCATTTGTTTGTTTGTTGGAATTCTCGCTGGTATTATTCCCGCATTCATTGCCGCACGAATGGATCCTGTTGTGGCGATAAGAAGTAAATAAGTTGAAGGGTTTACAGGTTGATTTGGTTTGATGATTTTTTGGGGACAAACATTTGTTCTTTCTTCAGCATCGTTGTGTCACTCACTTGTACGTTCGGATCTTTATTCAGCTTTGGTCTTCTCTGCAATTTTTCTTACTAAATTTATTTCCATCTCTCTGCAATTTTCAATTGTCTGAACTGGGATTTTAGCCTTATTAATCTGATTTAACTGATTCTTGTCAATTAGACAAGGCTTAAGTTTCATTTTAAACTTCGAAGCTCACAACTTGAAACAGGAAACTTGCAACTGGAAACCCTTTGCGCCTTCGCGTCTTTGCGAGAGATAACCCTAAATTTGCAGCAAATTTTTTCAATGCCTTCATTAACCGAGCGCGATAAAGAAGTAATCTGGCATCCATATACACAGCATAAAACAATGTTGCCTCCCATTGCTATTGAAAGAGGAGAAGGCAGTTTGCTGTTTGATGAAAATAACAACAACTACATTGATGCAATCAGCAGTTGGTGGGTAAATATTCACGGTCATGCACATCCTTATATTGCGGAGAAAATTTTTGAGCAGGCAAAAAAATTAGAGCATGTAATCTTCACCGGCTTCACGCACGAACCTGCTGTACAAATTGCAGAAAGATTATTAAAAATATTACCCGGCAATTTTTCAAAAATATTTTATTCTGATAATGGATCAACGGCTGTTGAGGTGGCGATAAAAATGGCGATGCAGTATTGGAGGAATAAGGGACAAGTGATAAGTGATAAGAGAGAAGAGACAAGGGACAAGGGACAAGATTCAGCATCTGGGATATCACTTACCACTTACCCCTTACCACTCCGAAAAAAGATCCTTGCCTTTAAAAACTCTTACCACGGCGATACATTCGGTGCTATGAGCGTTAGCGAGCGAAGCGTTTTCACTTTTCCATTTCAGGATTATTTATTTGAAGTTATTTTTATTGAAACACCCAACGCTAACAATATTCAAGATTTAAAATCATTCATTCAACAAAACGGAAATGAAATTTCATGTTTTATTTATGAGCCATTATTGCAAGCAGCAGGCGGCATGTTGATTTATGATGCAAAATTGCTCGATGAATTATTAAGTGAAATAAAATCGCATGAAATTATTTGCATCGCAGATGAAGTACTCACTGGTTTTTATCGTACAGGAAAATTTTTCGCGAGTGATTATTTAGAAAACAAACCTGATATTATTTGCCTGAGCAAAGCACTCACTGGTGGCACCATGGCTTTGGGGGCAACAGCGGCCACACAGAAAATTTTTGATGCATTTTCAAGTGACGATAAAACAAAAACTTTTTTTCATGGGCATTCTTTCACCGCAAACCCAATTGCATGTGCTGCATCACTAGCTAGTTTAGATCTATTGGAAAAAGAGGAATGCAAAAAAAACATAGAAAGAATAATCAATCAACAAAAAGAATTCTGCCTTCAACTACCAACAACAAACGACAAACTACAAACCAAGAATATAAGACAAATAGGAAGCATCATCGCTTTTGAAATTATTGATGGAGGAGATGGATATCTTAATAATATCAGCGCTGTCATCACTCAAAAAGCTTTGCAAATCGGAATCTATCTTCGACCATTGGGGAATACCGTTTATATTATGCCGCCTTATTGCATCACCGAAGAACAATTGAATAAAGTGCATGAGTTTCTGTTGAAACTTCAATTATGATTGAATGTTCATCAGCGTTTTTCGTAAGGTGGTGCCTTGGGCGCTGTGTAACCTTTCTTTATTATCATATCTTTTATTTCAGCAATTGCACGCTCAAGTTGCGGATCAATTCCTTTTGCCATTGCCGTCAAATCTTCTTCCACATCTATGTCTGGATCAACACCATGCCCTTCCTTAAACCATGAACCATCAGGGTTATATATTCTAAATGCCGGAACTGTTATACTTCCTCCATCTATAAGATTAGGGCAGCCGCTAATGCCAATTTTCCAAATCACGTGTATATGCAACCCATCGACTGTCGGGCGACCAGCTACATGTGAAACCTTCTTCGTTGCCATGTGAAAAACGCAAAGCCTGATCTACATCAATAGTTTGATTAGTGGTGATATCATATATTTTGATACGAGATGCCTTATCAATAAATGCAAGCTTTTTACCATCTGGCGACCAGAATAAATTATACCTGAAGCCAGTGCCATAAGCAGATAGTTTCTTTGCTGAATTAGGCTTATCAGGTTGCATCATCCATAATTCATATTCACCTGATGCATCACTCCAGTAAGCAATTGTTTTTCCATCCGGGGACCATGCAGGGTAACGTTCAGCAATACCCGAAGTTTGTGAGAGGTCTTTTACATAACCATTTTCTGCAGGCAACGAAAATATATCTCCTCTTGCTTCTATCAATACGCGATTGCCATCTGGGCTTATATCAACATGTTCTATATTTTTATCTACAGTTGCCAATTTAGGTTTCAAAGGGCTCTCATCTGTTATCACATTTATTTTTACCTCTTTCAATTGTTTTGTATCAGGCGCAAACAAATATAGTTTGCCCCCGTTTTCAAACACAATATCATCAGGACCTAGAGAAGGGAAATGAATATCATACTCTGTAAAATGCGTTAGCTGCTCAAATGCTTTTGAGGTTGTATTATAACTCCAAAGGTTCATTCTCTGATCACTGCCGCGGTCAGATATGAAATAGATAAAATTTCCACGCCACATAGGATATTCATCTCCTGCTGTTTCGTTCGCAGATATATCTGTTGATGCAAGCGTTTTAAAATCGAAAATATAAATATCTGCTTTCCATCCGCCACGATAGCGTTTCCAATTGCGACCTGCTTGTGTGCGAAACGTAAGCGCCATCTGATTTCCGTCCGGAGAGTAAGATCCAAATTCAGCATAAGCAAGTGGCAATTTAGAAGCTGGGCCGCCACTAGAAGATATTGTATAAAATTGGTTGAACCGCGCTTTGCCACTTTCGCGGGAAGAAGCGAACAAAATATTTTTGCCATCAGGGGTCCACTCCACAACACGTTCTTGATATCCATGTTGAGTTAAACGGAAAGGAACTCCACCTGATACCGGTATCACATACACATCCCTGTTACCATCGTAGTTTCCTGTGAAAGCAATGCTTTTGCCATCGGGAGAGAATTTAGGATAAATTTCAACACCAGGCGGTGAGATTAATTTAATTGCTGTTCCTCCATCTTTCGGAACAAGCCAAAGGTCGTTGGCATACGAAAAAACAATCTGCGTTTTAGATACATCC
>CAIYPC010000032.1 GCA_903927975.1 uncultured Bacteroidota bacterium
AAAAAATTATTGAACAAATTAATCTGATTGGCAATTCTTATAATTTTAGTTAATGAAATTTTTGTCAAAAAAAGAACAATCGGTTATTCTTGAACAAAACATAACCTACAGGAAAAATGCCCAAGAGAGCAATAAGCATTTAAAAGAATCATTAATGCTTGAACAGTTCAATTTTTGCGCATATACAGAAAAATATTTAGGACTCTTGGATTCAATCGAGGTCGAGCATTTTGATTCATCAAAAAAATATTACGACAACTATTATAATTATTATGCGGTCATAAGGAATGCAAATCTTTATAAGCAAGATGAAAAGTACCGAGGAGCATCATTTTTTGATAGTTTATTTTTCCAAAACGAAGAAGAGTTAGAGCAAAGAATTGGTTTCACAAATAATATTTATTACGAAAAGGACGAGAATGATTCAGAGGCAAGAGACTTTATTGATTTTTTAAATCTGAACCATCCTACCCTATCCCAGCATAGAAGCAATCATGTCAAAAGACTACAAGAGATATTTCAAAGCGCGAAATATAATTTAGATGATATAAAAAATTATTTTTCTACCCATAAGGAAGAACTAAGCCATATAACAGCGATAGAAGATGCTCTTCAATTACAACTCATCGATTTAGTAAGAAACTAACATAGAAATCCTGTAACCAAAAGCAAGTACGAACGTATAACAATAAATCGTTCAATCATGCTGCGTTATTGGATATTTGTTTTCCTCTTGCTTTTCGGTTTTGATGCTTTTCCCCAAACATCAAAAGCAATCCACGGGATTGTTCTTAATAACAATTCTAAAGAAACATTAGCAGGCGCAAGCATCATCATTTATCATTTAGGAAATGTAACGGGACTGGTTGCAAACAAAGAAGGCAAATTTGAAATTGCCGCAGAAATGCAATTTGATTCTTTGCGCGTTTCAATGGTTGGTCATTATTCAAAAACTTTTTCTTATCAGCAATTAAATAATATTTCATTTTTAGAAGTTAGGCTGGAACTCGCTCCTTCCGAATTGCAGGAAGTGGTGGTGAAGCCATTTACTGCCATCGATGTGATTAAAAAAGCAAGCGCAAAAATTTCTTCTAATCAGCCACAAAATAATTTCGAGAATAAAGGATTTTATCGCGAGATAATAAAAGACAAAGAGAGTTATTTCTCCGTTGCCGAAGCCGTTTTTGTAGCTCAATATTTTCCTTCAGCAAAAAATTATAAGCTGCAATTAATTCAGGGAAGAAGCAAAGAAGATGTTTCCTATACTCGTTTGTTTGAAGATTTTCACCCCGGTGGTGGACCGCAGGCTGTTGCAGGAAATAGTTTCGTAACAACCGTGCCTGATTTTTTAAATATAAAAAACATCGGCAAGTTTCATTACAAAATTGATTCATTGGTGCAGTTTGATGGAAGATGGTTGTATCATATAAGTTTCGATCAAAAAGAAAATGTGAAAGAAGCGCTTGATAAAGGTTATGTGCTGATTGAAACAGAAGATGATGCTGTGGTAAGTTATGAGGTGCGCAACAGCTCGATAGGAACGCCTTATATGAAAAACCTAACTGGAACAGATAAAGCATTTGCGGAGCTTCTGAATATTGATTTCAAAAGAAAAGGTCGGCAGCGACATGTTGATTTTACCAACGTGAATAATAAATGGGTGATGAGCTATGCAGAAACAGAATACAGCATCAGTTACAAACAGCCTAAAAAAGAACTTGATTTAGATTTGACAATAAATATTGAGCTTGCATTTACCGATTTATATAGAACCATCAATAAAGAAATAACTAAAGGCGAAGAATGGAAGAAAAAGAATATTGTCGCGAATTTGCCAACTGCATTTGATGCTGCATTTTGGGGCAACAATAATATTATATCGCCAACGGAGCAAGTGAAAAATATCATTGCCAATATTTCAAAAAACAATAATGACCTTCCAGTTATAAATTCATTATCTGATTGGCAATATATGAACCGCAATCTTTTTGTTTCGTACAAAAGAGAAGATACAATCACATTAATACCAATCATGAAGTGCAATTGGGAAGATGAATTGACTGGTGCGATGATGTATCGAGAAACCGATAGCAATTTTGTGATTGAATCAAAAATCAATCTCATAAAAAATTCAGATAACAATAATCAGCCAGACAGAGGATTTCAACAAGCCGGAATTATTGTTCGAAGTGCAAACAATACAAAAGAAAATTATGTGCTGTTATCATTAGGAACTAGCGGAAATCCCAATCCCAAAATATTTTTTAAAAGAACGATTGACAATAAAAGTAAAACGGTGGTGAACAATCGAGATAATATGAAAGGCTGGTTATGGATGGAAAAATCAGGGATAAAAATCATTGCATTTTTTAAAGAAGAAAATGAGAATGATTATAAAAAAATAGGCGAGTACAATTTAGATTGGCTGAATGGAAAAGTGCAATTCGGTTTAGAGACTTTCGCCGCGTTTGCGGGTGATGGACCAAAAATGAAACCTGATATGAAAGCGATTTTTTCGCAATTGAAAATTCAATCGTTTTGAAAAAATTTTTATTGACGATATTATTTGGCGGCTTGTTCATAAATGTTTTCGGATGCCTTATTCTTTTTATTACTGATGGAAAAAACATTCTTGTGGGCAATCATGAAGATTGGTATGCGCAAGATGCTGAAGTCACTTTTGTACCAGCTTCAGGAAAAAAATACGGGTTGCTTTATTTTGATTTTGCGAGCGAGAAAACGGCTCAGGGAGGAATGAACACTGCAGGATTATTTTTTGATGGAACGAGAACTCCGTTTGCTCCTTACAACGATAATGATTCAAAAGAAGATTGCAAATGTTATATCTGGAAAAAAATTCTGGAAGAATGTGCGACAGTCGATGAAGCATTGAATCAGGTAAAGAAATATAAGATCCCCGAAATAAAAGATGTGCATATTCTTTTTGCTGACAAGAAAGGCAACTCTGCAGTGGTTGGGGTTTATGATGGAAAATTGCAAATCCATCAAAGAAATGGCAATCATCAATTACTCACAAATTTCAATCTAACCAACCCTTCTTATGGAGGTGAACCAGTTTGTCAACGGTTTGCAACTGTAGAAAAAATATCGTCAAAAACACATCAGGATAAATTGACGGTGTATTCAAACATTTATAATCTAATCACAGGAGAAGTGTATGTTTACAGCCATGCAGACTTCAGCAAAAAAATAAAACTCAATTTGCTACAGGAATTGAAAAAAGGGAAACATTCCTCAAGCATCAAATCTTTTTTTAAATAATTTTTTTCGCTATTTATTCGGTCAATAAAAGAAGGTTCATGATAAAGTTTTTGATATTTATCAGAGGTTTATCTTTGCAGCCTAAAACTTTAATATGAGCCTTGGATATTTCAGCTACCCGCTTCCTGTAAATGAGCCCGTTAATAATTACTCAGCAGGAAGTCCTGAAAAGAAAAGATTGAAAGAAGTGCTTGCAGAATTGAAATCGCAGGAAGCAGATATCCCTATGTTCATTGGAAACAAAGAAGTTCGGACTGGCAAAAAAATTGCTTTGCATCCACCACATGAAATTGCCCACACGCTTGGCTATTATCATGAGGGAAATGAAAAGCATATACAACAAGCAATAGATGCTGCGCTTGCTGCTAAAGAAAGCTGGGCTGCACTGAGCTGGGAAAACCGTGCGAATATTTTCTTGAAAGCGGCAGATCTGATCGCCACAAAATACCGCCCATACATGAATGGTACGACGATGCTTGGGCAAAGCAAAAATGCATATCAGGCAGAAATAGATTCCGCTTGCGAGTTCATCGATTTCCTTCGTTTCAATGTTCATTTTTTAAGTGAGATATATAAACAACAACCAATTAGTTCTGCGGGTATTCATAACCGTTTGGAGTATCGCCCACTGGAAGGTTTTGTGCTGGCTATCACGCCGTTTAATTTCACAGCAATTGGCGGAAATCTTCCAACATCTGCTGCCATGTGCGGCAATACAGTTGTATGGAAACCTTCTCACGCACAGGTTTTCAGCGCACAAATGATTATGAAAATATTAAAAGAAGCAGGCTTGCCCGATGGCGTTATCAACCTTATTTATGTTGATGGACCGACACTTGGAAAAGTTTGTTTTAATCATAGAGATTTTGCTGGCGTTCATTTTACTGGATCCACACGCGTATTCAATAATATGTGGGAAACGATTGGAAAGAACATGCCGAATTATAAATCATATCCTCGCATTGTTGGGGAGACTGGTGGGAAAGATTTTGTTATCGCTCATAAAAGTGCAAATGCTGATGTGGTAGCGACTGCTTTATTGCGCGGTGCTTTTGAATATCAGGGACAGAAATGTTCAGCCGCCTCACGGGCATACATACCTTCAAATATTGCAGAAGAAGTGAAAAAGAAATTGATTGCTGGAGTGAAAAGTTTTAAGATGGGCAATGTGGAAGATTTCACCAATTTTATTAATGCAGTGATCGATGAAAAAAGTTTTGATAAAATAAAATCCTATATCGACAACGCAAAAAAAGATAAGAAAGCGGAGATTTGGGTTGGTGGGAAATGCGATAAGAAGGAAGGTTATTTTATTCAACCAACTGTAATTGAAGCAAAGGATCCAAAATATGTGACCATGTGCGAAGAAATTTTCGGACCTGTGTTAACCGTGCATGTTTATCCGGCAAATAGCTTTGAAAAAACTTTGGAGCTTATTGATTCAACGTCTCCTTATGCATTAACTGGATCTATTATTTCTCAGGATAGGGAAGCCGTGGAACTCGCTACCAATAAGCTTCGCAATGCAGCGGGAAATTTTTATATCAATGATAAACCAACTGGCGCAGTTGTAGGCCAACAACCATTTGGCGGAGCAAGAGCAAGCGGCACGAATGATAAAGCCGGATCTATTTTGAATTTATATCGCTGGCTCAGCGCAAGAACTATTAAAGAAACATTTAATCCGGCAACAGATTATAGATATTCTTTTTTATCTGAAGAATGATTTAAATATTTAATGAGAAAAAATGTTCATTAAGGCTGTCTTTGAGATAGCCTTCTTACTTTTATAAAAATATTTTTTTGAAGACGATACTCACAGAACAACAATTGGCTATTACTATTCAGCGACTCGCCAATCAATTGCTCGAAAATCATTTGGAGCTTAATAACACCGTAATAATAGGCATACAGCCAAGAGGCATTCATTTGTCGGATAGGATTGTAAAGGAAATTGGCAAGCAAGTGGCATCACAAAATATTCATTATGGAAAAT
>CAIYPC010000033.1 GCA_903927975.1 uncultured Bacteroidota bacterium
CATTAACATTAAAAACAATTTTATGGTAGAAATGACAGGCTTTTTTTCGTCCTTTTATAGGAATGCCAAACAGAATTCGGTTATAATAATGGACAATGAGGGGATTATTTTGCAGGTGAACACTGCATTTATCTCATCATTTGGTTATGAGTCAAAAGAGGTGGAAGGAAAACATTTTCGGATGCTCTTTACCGAAGAAGATAAAATGACAGACAAGCCAGAAAGAGAAATAATCACTGCGGTGGCTGAGGGCTCTATGAGCGATAATAATTATCTCGTTCATCATGATGGTACTTCTATTTGGGTAAATGGAGAATCTGTTTTGGTTACAAATAAGCAGAATGAAAAATTCATCGTGAAAGTTATTCACAACATTCACGCTCAAAAACAACTTGAACGTTTCCTTCTGGAATCAAATGAATTTATTGATAGCATCTTCGAGTCAATCCGAGATGTCGGGCTGATGATTATTGATTCGAGTATGAAAGTAGTGAAAGCAAACAAAGCCTTTCTGAAGATGTTTGACATAAAAAAAGAAATAGAAGAGGGAAGCAAGGTTTCCTCCATTGATCATAAATTCTGGAAGCAAGAAGATATAAAGGATGAAATTAGAAATACAATTGTTAAACAACAACCTCTCAAGAACAAGGCGTATTCTTTTGAAAGAGAATCGGGCAAAAAGAATATTGACATTAGCTTGAAGCCGATGGATGGGATCGGAACTGGTAAAAGCATTCTGGTAGTCATAAAAGAACTGAAGTGAGTAGCACAGTTAGAATTTATCTAACTGTATATCTTCACTCAATAAAATTTCCGATGTATCAATACATCGGAAATTTTGCTGTGTGATCATTTATATCCTGACAATCCAACTCAAACCTGATGTTGAATCCTATTTTATATATGGCTTGATTTTAGTTCTTCTTCAGTTTTCAAATAATCATTTTTAAGAAATGCTGCGGCTATTCACTGATAAATTCTAGTGAATATAAATCTTTGAATGCTGTAACAATAAGCCTTAAATCTTCATTTTGGAAAAGCAATCATTTATTACAAAATATATTTTTAGCACTGATCATAAAATGATTGCAAAACAATTTCTTATCACTGGAATTGTGTGGGCATTGCTTGGTGGTTTTTTTTCAGTGCTGGCGCGGCTTCAGTTGGGGTTTCCCAATTCTTCATTTTCCTGGCTTCAAAAAATTGGCGGCCATTGGATTGCTGAGGGGAAAATACAACCTGACACTTATTATGCATTGATCACAATGCATGGAACCATCATGATTTTTTTTGTGCTCACTGCAGGATTGAGCGGCACGTTTGCAAATTTTTTAATTCCATTGCAGATTGGTGCAAGAGATATGGCTTCTCCATTTGTGAACATGCTTTCTTATTGGGCATTTTTTATTGCGAGCGTTATTATGTTCAGTTCTTTTTTTGTGCATGGCGGACCGGCAGCTTCTGGATGGACTTCTTATGCTCCACTGAGCGCTTTGGAAGAAGCAAATGCAGGTAGTGGGAGAGGAATGGATCTCTGGTTGCTGAGTCTCACCTTTTTTATTTTATCAATTCTAATGGGCGGTATCAATTACATCACTACCATCCTCAACATGCGCACCAAAGGAATGGCGATGAACAGAATGCCGTTAAGTTGTTGGGGACTTTTGTTCACTGCTATTATGGGCTTGTTATCATTCCCTGTGTTGTTGGCTTCTTTTGTTTTATTAAGTTTCGACAGGCATGCAGGTACCAGCTTTTTTCTTTCTGATATTTTTATTTCATCAACCAATAAAGCACTTCCTCATGAAGGAGGCAATGCATTATTGTATCAGCATCTTTTTTGGTTTCTCGGTCATCCAGAAGTATATATTGTAATATTCCCGGCATTTGGAATGGTGTCAGAAATTATAAGCGTGAATTCCAGAAAACCAATATTTGGGTACACGTCCATGGTGTCTTCCATGTTTGCGATTTTGATTTTGTCTTTCACAGTTTGGGCGCACCACATGTTCGTTTCCGGCCTAAATCCTTTTTTGGGATCGATATTCGTTTTGCTCACTGTGCTGATTGCAATCCCATCGGCGATCAAAGTTTTTAACTGGCTCACCACATTGTGGCGAGGTAATATCAGGTTCACGCCTGCCATGCTTTTTTGTATTGGCTTTGTTAGCTTTTTTATTTCAGGTGGGCTCACGGGCATCTGGCTCGGCAATTCAACCATTGATATCCATTTGCACGATACCTATTTTGTGGTAGCGCATTTTCATTTGGTAATGGGCGTGTCGGCCATGTTTGGGATGTTCGCAGGAATTTATCATTGGTTCCCAAAAATGTTTGGTCGTTTCATGAACCCTTTCATGGGCTATGTGCATTTTTGGATAACATTGATATCGGCATATCTTATTTTTTGGCCAATGTATTATGAAGGGCTGGCTGGCATGCCGAGAAGATATTTTGATTTTTCAGGATGGACATCGTTCAACCAATTTGAAGGTGTGAATATTTTTATTTCTGCCATCGCGATGCTTTCATTCACAGTGCAATTTGTATTCCTGATCAACTTTTTTTATTCGATGTTCAGAGGTAAAAAGTTGACAGAGAAAAACCCATGGCAATCAAATACGTTGGAATGGACTACGCCGATTCATCCCGGTCATGGCAATTGGCCTAATGAAATTCCGGAAGTTTTCAGGGGTCCGTATGAATATGGAAAAGATGGTCGCGATTTTATACCACAGGATGAAAAGCCTTCATACCACAAAGAAGCTGTTCCTCAAATATAACTTGAATATTTTTTCGGTTATGCATTCCCGTTTAATAGTCTTTTTACTGCATTGATATTTTCGCGGTCAATATATTTTTAATGCGCACTTCCAAATCTTGCAAATGATATTTGCTCAATGGATCTGTTTGCTTAGGTATTGCCTGATGCACTTCACTTTGAAGCTTAATAAAATCTGCTCTTAAAATAGAATACACATCTGTTTCCGTTACCTCTGGTTTATTGGAAGTGAGGATATCCTGCAATGCGCCCACATAAGATTTTTGCAAATTCCTTCTATATGGATCAATCGCCTTTGTAGTTTTTAATTCTCTCCAAACCATCTGGTGAATGATGCTTATATATTCATCAACAGCCAAAGATTTATTGCCAAACTGCCGAGTTTTTGCAAGCAATTGATTTATTTTTCCGATATCCAATAATTTATTCAAAGCTTTCACCTGCAAGTCTTCTATGAAATTTGGTTGCGCTGGTTGTGATACTTTAGTGATCACATTGCTATCCAAAATCCAATAAGGTGTGGTGAATAATTCTTTATCAAAAAAAACAAGTGCTTCTTTTTCTTTTTCTGTAGGAACTGGCGCGAACACAGCCGCATTTTCATTTTGCTTTGTATTATACACACCACCAACATTCATCATCACATGCTGCATATATCTGAAATATTGATTTTCCAATGCACGATATAGTTCATCCAGATGTTCATAGATCCCATTTTCTTCATGCGACCATTCAGGAAGATGGGGCAATATTTTTTGCAAATTTTTTATTCCATAACTACTTGCTTTCATCGCATCATCACCAAGATCTTCTGTTTGACAACGCGGATCGGTATTGTTTCTTACTTCGCCATTGCCATACCACAAGCGCGGATTTTTACTGAGACTATCAATAATAAGTTGTCGCATCATTTTTTTATCTTCTTCAAAACTCAATGCATTATTATTTTTATAACCCCATGCTATTGCCCATTTGTCGTATTCTCCAATCCTTGGGAAAAGATCATATTCGGGAATATTGTCTTCAGGTTGTGCTACGTAATTAAACCGCGCATAATCCATGATGCTTGCAGTGTGACCATGAGCGTCGAGATAATTTTTGCTTCGCAAACTATCTACCGGAGTTTGGCTGCTGCTTCCAAAATTATGTCTGAGTCCAAGTGTGTGGCCCACTTCGTGGCTACTTACAAAACGGATCAATTGTCCCATCAATTCATCACTGAATTTTAGATGTCTTGCTTTTGGATCTGTTGCTGCAGCTTGAATAAAATACCAATCGTGTAGCAATTGCATCACGTTGTGATACCATCCAATATGTGTCTGGATAATTTCGCCGCTTCGTGGATCATGAACATTCGGGCCATAAGCATTTTCTGTTTCTGAAGGAAGATAGTTGATGAATGAATATCGTGCATCGTCCATTTGCATCAACGCATTATATTCCGGCCATTCCTTTCCTATGATTGCATTCTTAAAACCTGCTTGCTCGAAAGCTTTTTGCCAATCGTTAATGCCCGCAATTAAATATGGCCGCCATTGTTTCGGCGTTGCAGGATCAATATAAATGATAATTGGTTTTTTTGGCTCAACCAGTTCGCCGCGTTTCCATTTTTCAATGTCTTCATCTTTTGGTTCAAGCCTCCAACGAAGAATGAACCTTCGATCTTCTGTTTGCTGTTGATGATCATCAAAAGCATAAACCTGATCATTAAAAAAACCAACACGAGGATCAAAAGATCGTTGTTGCATCGGCTTCTCTGGTAGTTCAATAAAAGACGTATGTGTTTCAAGCGTAACAGGTGAACTGGATGGATAACCCGGGATTCTGCTCTCTGTGTTTTTGCTGATTGAAATTTCAACATTAATGGGATAAGCATGTATCGATTCAATATAAAAATCCCGAAGCCCATTAATGTTCACGCTTTTTGAAATGCTACTTCCTGGATCAATACTATTCACAAAAGTTTTGTCTCTCAGAAATTTTGAAACATCAATTACGTAAGCACTTGAATCAGGCGTGAATGCTTTGATGGGAAATGAAATGACAATTGGGTTGAGGTTTGATTTCTTTACAGCTTTATAAATTTCGCTACCGCTATCAGCTTGGCTCACCACTAAATCATATCGTATCCGGATCGTAGAATCAGGTCCTCTTTCAAATTGTATTGTATGTTCATCGAGTTCTTCTCCTGAAAAAACGCCTGTGCCGCCGGGTCCTTTCACCAAACGGTTGATGACTTCAATATCTCTGTGCAATATGGATGCGGGTATTTCAAAATAAACAGTATCCTGCAATTGATGAACACTAAAAAGACCACGATGGCTTCGATAATTGTTTGTGATCACATCATTATAAGGCTGAATTTTTGATCGCGGAAATATTTTCCGCACACTGTCTTTTTTGGGAAGCGTATCCTGTGGAGGCGGTATCACCTGAGCCATTGCACACATTGAAATCAAAGCCAATATGCAGCTTGCAAATAATTTTTTTTGAGTATGCTGTAGAAGTTTCAAAACAATTTCTTTTTAAGATGAGGTAAAATTTATTGCTGATCGAAACTTGGTTCCGTAGGGCTGAAACAATCATTTCGCTCAACCCCTTCTTTTTTTCGGCTGTCGCTGATAAGGTTGCATTTTATTTCCGGGAATGATGCGATTGCTTTAATAAAATAATCAGCACGATAATCAGAACCGCCATTCCATAAAAGCACTATCGGGATTTTTATACTTCCATCTTCCTCTATATTTTTCTTTAATAAAAAATCAGCCCGCTCGCTGTTATCATCCTTGCTGCGTAAGTCGATTAAAACCCCTTTGTGATTATTTTTTTGCCATTGCTGCATAAGCGACGATGCAAATGGCTCGTAGCTTGCGGCTACGTTCAATGCCATTGAGTCCTGCGCGGGATTGGGAATGGAGATACATAAAAAGTTGACAGGCTTGCCATTTTGTATAACTGCCGTGTCATATATAAAAAAAGGAGCTCTCTCTTTTTTTGCAAGCGGCATTTCTTCCCAGCCTTGCATAAAAGAAATATCAGGCAACTTTTTTCTCGCAGGCCTTTGTTCGCATCCGCAAAAAAATATAATTGTGCAGCATATCACCACTAAAATATTTAGAGAATAAAATTTCATCATTAATGCTTATTGACTTTTTATGCAACGCAGCACTAACATAGTTATTTTATTAACACGCCATAAGATTATCACAATTTCAATGGCTGTGGCAGACTTGAAAGCGCAAGGGTAATTTATTCAGGCAATGAATTCCCTATCCAAAATCTTCAAGATTTTAGGAAAAAAAATATCGCCCCACTTGAGGCGATATGCAGGTAAAACGGGTAAAGGAATTGTTTTTAAAATTCTTCCCTGTAATGAATTAGCCCGTCGATAATAAATTTTATTTGCTGCTCTGTAAAGTGATTTCGCCTAAATCAGTGGCATTGCCATCCGAAACCATAACGCCTTCTTTTTCAAAATTTTTGAAAGGAGGTGCTGCCGTGATTACCAGTTTGTAAGTGCCCGGCTTTACATCATTAATACTAAATGCGCCGCTTGTGATATCAGCCCTCATGGTATCTGTCATCGAGATAGCCATAACGCCTGTTGCAGATGCGGTGGGAGTAACAGTTCCTTTAATTGAACCTCCTTTAATAACGTTGAATGCAAATAAACTGAATGCTGAGGCAACGCCCAATACAGCCATTTTTAATTTTGTGGCCTTCATAAAAATTAAATTTAATTGTTAAAAAATTAATTTGATTCTGTAAACACATTTTCTACTGCACTGGAGGAGGGGAATATTTTATAAAACAACAATTGTGCCATTACAAAAAACGTGATTGTAAACACTCTGGGCCAGTAATCATTTTCAGGTATGCATCATAGTTAGTATTTCAATTTTTTAAAACCTGAAATTTCAGTCTCAAAAAAAGTCTGAAATATTATTTACGTGTTCGTGCAAGTTTCTTTTCGGGTATAACTGGTCTTTCTTTTTTATTTTTTCCTGAAATCCCGGATTGTTTGTTTGATTCCGGATGAAAAGCACCTTCAGGTTGAGATGGATTGTGTTCGTTATATCCTTTGTGTTCGGCAGTTGGATCAGTTCGTGGTGGTTTTTGTAAAGAATCGGTATTATCATCAACGCGATGCATCGAGGTGTTTTTTCTGCTCATGATTTTATTTAATTGAGCATTTCCTCCTTTGCAATATTTTAATTTGCTTGAGCCTTCGTCGAACTGACACTTACATTTCTTTTATCTGTAAGTTGTTTCACCTGTGGAAGAGAAATTTTATTTTCGGAGCTGACAAGCCTGTTATTGCAACTTGCTAAATGATGGCCACTTGTGCTTTTGTCGGTTTGTTGTAGTGCTGTTTTCCTTGTCATAATTTTTTATAAAAGGATATTAAAAGATATGCCAATTGTATAAACCCTCAATGGCAAAATGTTTATATTTTTTTTCCAAGTCCATTTGTGATTTGAAAATTTTGCATGGAAAATTTTCTACAAAAAGAATTTGCAGAATAGAAATTGGGGAATTTCTGAATCAATTTTTTTTGACTAAAAAGCTTTAGATAAATTATCTTTTGCTGAGTTGTATCCGTCTTTCAATCGATCAGCAACGTCATCAGCTTTGCCTTTAATATCACCGAGAAGATTTCTAGTGCGCTTCATAATTTTCTCTCTTGTCTTTGCGCCGCTATGTGGCGCTAATAAAATACCCGCAGCAGCACCAACGGCCACGCCTGTCAAAAGATAAATAAATGTTTTTGAGCTGTTCATAATATCAAGTTTGATACATGATATAACCAAAACCAAGCCATTGAACAGGAAGCTGAAAAATAAAAAAAGAAGCTGATTGTTCAGCTTCTTTAAAAATTTAAGAAAAAATGTAGGCTTAAAATAATGAAAGCAACAGCCCAACTATTTAGTCAAATTAAATTTCGCAGTCACCCCATAAGTTTTTGGATCTCCTAAATGAACTGCGCCAAAATCATACGCATAAGCGATATATTTTTTGTCGGTTATATTTCTTGCCCACAAAGAAATTGTTACATGCGGGAAACTTATGCCGACCCTTGCGTTGAGCAATTGATAACTTGATTGAGTGATTGTATTCGCCAGATCAAAATATTCTTTACCGATAATAAACCATTCACCACGAATAAATATTTTGGTGGTTTGTTTTTGATTAAGCGGCAAATTATATTGAACAGCCAGCATCGAAGTAAAATCTGGTGTAAAAATCTGATGGTTGCCCGAAAGATTTTCTGCATTTCCGTTTGAAGATAAATTCAATGTGTTGTAAGTAGATTTTGTATATCCAAATGCATAATCAGCTTCCAGGTCTTTTACTAAAATTGCGCTCACATCCAGATCAAATCCTTTGCTTGTTAATTTGCCTGCATTTTTTGTGATTGTGATTGCATCAGGAAGTATTAATGTTGGCACTTGCGCATCATTAACAACAGTATAGAAAGCCGCAATATTCGCAGTCATTTTTTTATCAAAAAAAGTATTTTTCAAACCAACTTCAAAGTTATTGCTATACTCAGGTTTGTAAGCATATAATGGTGGCTGCGATGGATCGGAAGAAAGTTGAGTAAGCCCACCAGTTCTATAACCACGATTATAAGAAGCGTACAAGTTTGTGTTTTGAGAAAGCTGATCACCGATTGATACCATTGGCGAAAACGCGCTGTAAGATGCTTTTCCCAATGTATCGGGCTGCGTTTGAAATGCAGGCGATGTTGCGCCATCAGGTAAATATTCTCCCAGCACTTCTTCTTGCGAGTGCTGATAATCGTATCGAATGCCTGCAAGGATATTTATCTTTTTTGTGATTGCATAATTCACTTGTCCATAAACAGAAGCACCGTAGTTTTTTATTTTGGTGGTGCCGATGATTGTATAATCCGTATCCGGCGATCCTACTAGCATTGCATCTTTTCCAAAGTGAGTGCCTTGTTTGGTCGGTGCGTCCTGATAAAATAAATATGCGCCCGTGGTCCATTTTAAAGGAGATGCAGAAGCTGCGGGCGATGTGAATTTGAATTCCTGCGTGGCAACTTTTACAGTGTTCCATTTGCTGCCATAATCATTGATAATACTAACGCCATCGATGGGAGAAAAATCGCCATCAAGCGGAGATTTATAATATCTGTAATTAGATTGATAAGAAGTTTGCGAACTGAAGTTGAAAGCGTTTCCTGAATATTGCAACGACAACGAAGCGTTCCATGTGTTATCAACCATTTCACCAACCGCATTTTGGTTTACATGAAAAGGATTTGCGAACGCAAGCGAATCACTTCCCGCCAATGGAAAGGTTCCGTTATTTCTGTTGGCTAAATGTTTCACATTAAGTGTAGCCATCCATTTGCTGTTGATCAAATATTTGAGATAATAATTTCCACCAAAGCGATGTTGTTGATCAAAATGAGAGTTGTCAAAATCATTCGTATAAAACCCATTCATTCCTTCGTATAATAAAGCTGCGCCGAAAAATAATTTTCCTTTTATCAATGGCAGTTTAACACTTGCGGTATAGCGCTGCATTCCATAATTTCCTGTGCTCAATTCCGCATCGGCTTCTAGTTTGTCAGTTGGTTTCTTGGTGATGATATTGATAACGCCACCCAGTGCATTTCTTCCATATAAAGTTCCTTGCGGTCCTTTCAATATTTCAATATGCTCCACATCAAACAACTGAGGAATATATGTGTCCAATGTGAATTGGCTCACACCATCAATATATGTAACAACAGCGGGATCATAAGATGAAGAAGTGATGCCACGAACAGAAATAACATTTCTTCCATCACCAGGGTTGCCAGTGTTTAAGTTCGGAGAAATGCCTGCTAAATCCTTGCTGCTCCATAAACGATAATCATCCACTTCTTTAGCAGAAAGAGATGTGATGCTAACTGGAACAGTCTGCAAATTTTCTTCTCTTTTTTGTGCACTCACCACCACCTGATCCAACTGTTGGGTGGCATAAGCCAAATGGATATCAAAATTATTAGCACTGTTTTTTTGTACAACAATAGTATTAATAAAAGAAGCATATCCTATTGAAGAAACTTCTATTGTATAAGTTCCCTCATTGATATTGACAATAGAGAAGACACCCTTCGCATCAGTGAGCGATACAAAATTTGTATTCAGCAAATGGACTGTTGCGTATTCAACAGGGTTCGATTTATCATCAGTGACTTTTCCTTTAATTGAAATGTTTTGTTGAGCACCTACAGATAAAAAAATAAAAAGACAAAAAGCGAAGCAGCAATAAATTTTAGTAATCATCATTCACAAATTATTTTATTTGAATTTTCCGCGAAATTACTTCGCTTTGAACTGAAAACCTTCAATATTTAGTTTTATTTTATTTTTTGAATTTGGAGGCGTAGCAATTAAAAACAAACGATGGTATTTCTCATCATTCACAACATCTAATTTGCTATGTACAATGAAAGGAAGATTGTCTTTATAAACGCCAGGTTTTATCGATCCTTTCCCCAGCAATTTTCCATCAGATGCATCCAGTCTGATTTCAAAAGAATATGCGGCTGGGGGTATCGCATCTGATTGTATGGTTATATCAATTGAAGATACTTCGGTAAGATCAATGGAATCTATAGCGAACCAGCTTTGGTCGTCTGTATCTGGCTGCAAACAGGTTATGCCGTCCTGAGTTATTACATTGAACCCATCTTTATTTTCTTTTCCTGTGAAAAATATAGAATTGCCCGGAAGTATTGCTGCGCTTCTGCTGCTCAATGCTTTCACATTATCGCGCTTGTTAGAATACGTTGCTGATATTATCAATGCTGCATTTTTTTTTGTGTTTATTGGCGGAATTATTGTTCCCGAAGCAGGAAACGATTTTTTTGCAACCTCTTTATTAGAAAGTGCCAGAATATATTTAATGATTTGTTTCGAATCTGCTTGAACAATATTTGGATGTGCTGACATGGCAACATTACCCCAAACTCCGCTGCCGCCTTTCGTTACTTTTTCTACGAGATAATTTGTTGCATTTTCGTCTTTGAGATATTTCTGAGAGACCTGCATAAAAGAAGGTCCGATTGATTTTTCATTTTCTTTGTGGCAACTTTTGCAATCAAGTGTTTGAGTAAGAATTTTTCCGGCACTGAAAGATCCACCGGCTCCGGCGATATCAATATTCTTATTCACGTTTTCTAAAAAATCTACAGAAACATATAAGTCTGATGTATCAATAGCAGTTTTGTTTTGATTGACTGAAACATTGTATGAGATTGGTTTCCCCGGCAAATAAAAAGATTTGTTGGTTCCTTTTATGATTACGCTTACTTCAGGATATTCGTTGCCTGCATACACTATAACCGGGTTGCTTTTTGAAGCCGCGCCTTTATCATCTTTTGCTTCTACCGAAATAGAATAATCGCCGGCTTTATCATAATTAAAATCAACTTCAGGCTTTGTTGTTTCTTTAATAATTCCATTTCCTAAATTCCACTTGTAAGTGATCGCATCATTTTCCGGATCCTTTGCATGAACTTTTGCTGTTCCTGAAAAAGGCAACAGCCCAGCAGGTTTGCTCACTTTCAATGAACTTATTTCGGGCGGTCTGTTGCCGCCATTGTAATCAATAACTGCAAGTCCCGCATCCGGATTTTTTGCATACCAACCATTGCCATATTCCAATAAATAAATTCTTCCGTCAGGTCCTGTTTCCATATCTATCACAGCATTCAATTTTGTATGCTGCATAAAAGGTTCCATCTTATCAAAATCTCCATTGGGCAACATGGTCACCACTTTTATCCAATCTCTGATCCAATCATAAATGAAAATTTTTTTATTATAATACTCCGGATATCTCGTGCTTTCAGGAAACATATCTGTATAATAAACAGGTCCAGCCATCGCAGTTCTTCCACCAGATCCAACCTGCGGAAACTCTGTTGATTCTGCATAAGGATACCATATAAAAGCAGGTTGAGCCGGAGGAAGATCATGCAAACCTGTATTATTTCTTGAATCATTCACCGGCTTTTGCGGATCAAATGCAGCTCCCGATTTCCCCGTTGCAAAATCATATTCACAGTATGGAAAATTGTTGCCAACAAAATAAGGCCATCCAAAATTTCCAGCTTTTCTTGCCTGATTAATTTCATCGTAGCCACGCGGGCCTCTTGTTTCAAGACTATCATTATTTGCATCGGGCCCAACTTCGCCCCAATATAAAAAATCAGTTTTCTTATCTACCGAAATGCGATAAGGATTACGATTGCCCATGGTGTAAATTTCAGGTCTTGTCTTATCAGTTCCTTTCGCAAATAAATTTCCTTCTGGAATTGTATAAGATCCATCAGGATTAATTTTTATCCTGATTATTTTTCCGCGAAGATCATTTGTGTTGCCCGCACCGCGACGAGAATCGTATTGTAAAAAACCTGGTCTATCATCAATAGGCGCAAAAGAATGTTGATTAAAAGGACTTGTGCCAGGCTCTTCTTCGGGAGTGGAGTTGTCGCCTGTTGATAGAAACAGCGTATGATCTTTTCCGAATGCAATGGAACCGCCTGTGTGGCAACAAATTTCACGCTGTTGATTTACGCGCAGGATTATTTTTTCTGTTTTTAGATCAAGTGTATCATTAGTGAAAGTAAATCTTGATAAATAATCTACAGCGCTATCTACCGAACTATAATAAATATAAAGGAAATGATTTGTGACAAAATCAGGATCTGCTTGCACGCCCAACAAGCCTTCTTCTGTCGATCCTTGAGGAGTTCGTTTTTCAAAGTAAACATTCAGAAAACCAACCTGTTTTAATTTTTTTGTTTCTTGTTTATATAAAAGAACTTCTCCACGCCGCTGCACAATCAGCACATCGAGGTTTGGAAGGATTGTCATTTCTGTCGGCTCAAATAATTTTCCTTCAACAAGCATTGTCTTAGTAAAGCGATTTTCATCAGGCGTTCTTTGTGTTGTAGCTTTTGAATAATCTAATTTTTTATTTTCGCCGATTGCATATTTAATGCCGCCAAGAATATGTTTCAGATAAAGTGGATCTACATAAGATTCTTCGGTATGCCCAAGCTCGGTGTACCAAGCTCTTCCACCATCAAAATCATGATACCACGCCATCGGATGGTCATCGCCGTTAGTTCCGCCTTTGTAACTTTTTTCGTCAATGGCAAGCAGCACATGAACATCTTTATTAAGCTTTTTAAAATTGTACCACTCATCTTTTCGCTTCCATTCTTTAGGCAGATGCTTAGTCGCATCGTTTGCTGAATCAATCACTTTAATAATGGCTTCTTGCTGTTCGGGATGACCATTAAAATATGCGCCGACCAATCTTCCATACCAACCCCAATCATACTCTGCATCAGTAGCGGCATGAAGGCCGACATAACCGCCGCCCGATTGTATATAGCGTTCAAAATCCGCCTGCTGATAATTGTTTAAGAAATAACCTGTAGTATTTAAAAAAATGACAGCAGCATATTTTTTTAATGAGTCTTCTTGTATACATGATGCATCTGAAGTGGTATCAACTTCAAAATTATTTTCGTTGCCAAGTTTAATAATAGCAGTTGTGCCTACAGCTATTGATGAATGATGGTAGCCTGAAGTTTTTGTAAATACTAATATGCGAGGCTTGCTTGTTTGATTATTGCATGCTACACAAAAAAGCAAGCTTATTATACTGACAAACCTTAACTGTGAAATCATTGACATTTTATTTTTGAAGAGAGTTGCCGATAGAATATCGTTCGTTCAAAGGAGGTTTGTAAATATCTGGAAAAATATAAAATTATGTAGGAATAAATATGTTCCCAATAATTAGGCTTGTTAGGCAAGAGCTTTCGAATAAATATAACTTCGATCCTATTTACAGAAGTTTGATGATTTAGTTAATGAGATTAATGAGGATACTTGTTGAAAACGGGCATTAATTAAGATTTCCTGTGTCCCAATCTAATTGAAAAGGCATCAACGTTAATTTAAGATGGCTTGGATGTTTTCGATTAAGTGTTTTTGAGCCATAAATATAAAACGCATTTCCAACTCGTTGTAACGTAAAAAAATTGACGGATGATCTGATAAAGATTTTATGCCCATCGCAGTATCCCCAATTATCTCTCGCTACAAATTCTTTTCCATCTGGCTGCTTGATATATAAAATATCGCTCATTCTCTCGGTCCTCACTTCAAAATTTATTTCAGATGGATTGTTGTTTTTAAATTCATCGAATGTTGCATATACGCCCCGTCGGAGATTCGTATCTTTTAATACGGGTATATTAAAATCGTCATCCTTATGCTGTCTAATTTCTTCCCAACTTAATTTTCGTTTGTTGCGAAGGTCGCTCAGTTTGTTATCAATAGAGGATAGTTTTGATAAAGAGGAGATGATTGCATCATGAATATAATAGGGACCATTTACTGTTACACTAAAAGAATCCGTAAAAACGCTATCGTATCGATATAGAGGATAATAATCAGCTTCTTTTTTATAATAGAATTCAGCTTTCATTTTAATTCCGCTGGTATATTCTCTTCCTCTACCCTTCTTTTTATCGTTGAGAAAATCATCTTCTATAATATCCAGTTCATCGGTAAGCCACATTTTTTTGAGGATCATTACAACAATTCCTGTAGAATCTGTTTTGCTAAACTGGAAATAATCATTTATAAAATTTTCGGTTTCTTGTCTCACGCTTTTATTCAACTCAATAAATGCGTGGTTCAACGGATGCTTTTGCATGAATCCAATCGGAACGGTATCAGGCCGTGCATCCACAACCATAAATGCATGAACGTTATCGAGGGAAAGATGCTTTTGCGGAGTTGGCACCTTCATATTAATTATCCTAAATTTCCGAACATCGTAATCTTCGTTCCGAAAACTATTGGGAGTCTGCCCAAATAATGAGATGATAATAAAAGTAAATGCTGGGGTTAATATGGTTAACTTTTTTCTCATAAACAAGTAAATGAAAATACCGCAAAGAAATATGTCGTACAATTATTTTATTTACCAAATCAAACAAAAAAGGGAGCAATTAGAAAATTGCTCCCGCTTAGTTTAATATAAACCAAGGCATCATTATATGCCTACAAAGATTGATCAATCAAATAATCGCGACATGCAATTGTTACATATTCTCATTTGTTCCTCCATTCTTTTTATTCTCTGCTTTTGCCATCGCTATTTCATATTCCAATTCAGGATCCAAGGTTTGCTCCTCTACTTTTTTTGCTTTTTCTAAAAGCTCTTGATGATGTGCCTGCAACCAATCCAATTGTTTTTTGCCATAAGAAAAACGCGTGAACAATACATAAAGAACAGGGACAATGAATATAGAAATACTGGATGATGCAATCATTCCGCCCAAAACGGTCACGCCTATCGTATTTCTGGAAGCGGCCCCAGCACCAGTTGCCAATGCGAGTGGCAACACGCCTAATATAAATGCCAATGAAGTCATAATGATTGGTCGCAATCTTAATCTTACAGCTTCCAATGTTGACTTTATTAATTCTTCACCGCGATCAACTCTTAGCTTCGCAAACTCAACAATTAATATTGCATTTTTTGCAGATAACCCGATTAATGTGATCAACCCAATTTGTGCGTACACATTATTCGTTAGCGCGGGAACACATGTGAGCGCAACGATGGCGCCGAATGCGCTTATTGGCACTGCTAACATAACAGATAATGGTACCGACCAACTTTCGTACAATGCCGCAAGAAAAAGAAAAACAAAAACGATGCAGAAAAGAAAAATATAAACAGTGAGCGATC
>CAIYPC010000034.1 GCA_903927975.1 uncultured Bacteroidota bacterium
GGTTTTAAAAATGCCATCATCGCAAAAGAATGGCCAGAGAATGACAGTACAATGAGCCTCGAAGATGCTCGTTTTTCTGTGATAAGATATTTCGCATCTGATATTCAAAATGCTTATGGACCGAACGTACACGATCCGCGCAGCGGAGAAATTTTGGAAAGTCATATTGGTTGGTATCACAACATCATGAACCTTTTGCATGATTGGTATCTGATACAAACAGCAGCAGTTGATCCTCGTGCCCGCAAATTAAAATTTGATGATAGCTTGATGGGACAATTGATCCGTTTTGTTTCATCACATGAAGTGGGGCATACATTAGGCCTTCCGCATAATATGGGATCTTCATCCGGAACTCCTGTTGAAAAATTACGCGACAAAGCATGGGTAGAAGCGAATGGCCACACTGCATCAATCATGGATTATGCACGTTTCAATTATGTTGCGCAGCCCGAAGATAATATTGGGCCTGCAGGTCTTTATCCACGGATTGGCGATTATGATAAATGGGCTATAGAATGGGGTTATAAAATAATTCCTGATAAGGATGAAAAAGAAGAAAAAGAAATTTTGAACGATTGGGCAAAAGCACATGCATCTGATCCTCGCTTTCGTTTTCTTCGCCAAAGATTTATTTCTAGCGATCCGCGTGCACAAACAGAAGACCTTGGCGACAATGCAATGAAAGCAAGTGAATATGGAATTAAAAACCTGAAGCGCATCCTTCCTAATTTATCACAATGGACATTTGAACCTGGAGAGCCATTCGACAATTTGGATGAAATATATGAACAAGTGATCGCTCAATTAAGAAGATACATGGGTCATGTGACTGCTAACATTGGTGGCATTTATGAAGATCCAAAAACTTATGATCAGGAAGGCGAAGTGTTCACTCCGACACCAAAAAACTTACAAAAAGATGCAGTAGCTTTTTTAAATAAGAATGCATTTGAAACACCGCAATGGTTGCTCGATTGGAAGCAATTGAAAAAATTCAATCAAGATCAGGTGGTTGAAGAAATCAGGGTTTTTCAACAAGGTACTCTCACTGCAGTTTTTGATCCGGGACGTTTGGAAAGAATTTCAGAATCAACTGCGCAACTTGGTAAAGAAGCTTATGGAACTGATGATCTTCTTGATGATTTGCGCAAAGGAATTTGGGGTGAGGTATATGCACACAAATCAATCGATATTTATCGCCGCAATTTGCAAAAAGCATTTGTTGAAGGTCTTGGAAATATTATCGGCGGGCAACAATTTGGGTTTACATTTCTTGGTGCTTCCAGAAGAGTATCGAGTTTGTATGGCATCACGAATGTGAGTGTGAAAGTATCTGATATCATTTCTGTTGCAAAAGGAACATTAAGAACTTTGAAAGCAGATATCACAGCAGCACTTCCTTCTGTTCAGGATAAAATGACTAAATACCATTTGCAAGATGTGCTTGATAGAATTGATTTGATACTGAAACCGAAAGGAAACTAGCGAGAGGCTTGAGGTGAAAGGTTTAGGGTTTAAGGTGAGTACATAAAAAGGGAAAGGAAAAAACTTTTGTTTTTTCCTTTCCCTTTTTATGTATAATTTTTTTTCGTTTATATCAGATATCCATCACCGTTAATCGCGCCTTAAACCCTAAACCTTACGCCTTCTACCTTAAACCTCTACTCATATCTCAGTGCTTCAATAGGATTTAATCGCGAAGCTTTATGTGCAGGATATAATCCAGCTAAAAGACCTGTGATAAAACAAATGATGATGCCAAGGAAAAGCCATTTGTAAGGCATTACAAAGCCTGTGTTCAGAACAAGTGAAAATCCGTTCCCAATAATAATACCAAGAACAATACCTAGCACTGCACCCATCAAACTAATAATAATTGACTCATACAAAAATTGTCGGCGCACACTTTCCTGTCTGCCGCCGACTGCTTTCACCAAACCAATTTCTTTTGTTCTTTCTGTTACTGATACAAGCATGATGTTCATCAATCCCACTGCGGCTCCTATTAATGTTATGATACCGATCACGACAGCAGAGATTGTAATAAACCCAAGATTGCGAAGTAGCATCTCTACAATGCTATCGCTTTTATCAACCACAAAATTATTTTCTTCTGTCACTGATAGTTTCCTGATTGGTCTGAATACACCTTCCGATTCACCGATAGCTGCATCTACGAATTTAACATCAGGCACTTTCACTGAAAGTGTGAAAGATGCATTTGTATTGGAATTAAAAAACTGCCTAACGTTGTTATAAGAAGTGACTATTGTATTATCCCAGCTTCTTCCAAAAGTGGAGCCTTTGGATTCTAGCACACCAATAATACGGTAAGGGATGTTGTTTATTTTGATGATTTTTTCAAGTGGTTTTTCTGGATTGTTTCCAAAAAATTTAGTTTGAATATCACTTCCGATGATGCACACATTTCTCCCAGACTTTACATCGAGGGAACTCATATCTCTTCCTGCCGCAATTGTGTAGCCATTCAATTCGGGATAATTTTCATCGCCACCAAAAATTCGAACGGTAGGTGTTGTCTTTTTACTTCCCAACGAAACCACGGCATCGCCAGCTCCAGGAAAACTGAGACCGATTTTTGCAGGATAATTAAAACGTGCCTTAAAATCTTCCGCTTGCTCTTTTGTAATCGGTTTCCCAACATTCGATTTCTTCTGTTTTTTCTTTCCTTTTTTTTCTTCTCCTACTCCTCCATCACCATTGCCGCCCATGTGTACCTGATATTCTTTATAATGTATAATGAAGCCGTTCGCTCCCATGGCGGCAAAGCTCTCTGTAAATTTTTGGCTCATCGCATCGATAGCGGTATTGATGCCAACAAGTGCCATAATGCCAAAGGCAATGATAGCAACTGTGATGCCTGTACGTAATTTGTTTGCTCTAACTGTATTAAATGCAAGAAAAAATATATCGCGGATTCTCATGATAAGTTTCTTTATTGTTTTCTCAATTGCAACATTTAATTGCTTCGCACAACAATATCTAAATTAAACATTCCTTTCTTACGAATCGGAATATTTTGTACAAACGGAAAGCGTATAAGCGTGCTGACTTCTTAAAAATAAAGAATGCTTGATAGCAAATTGATGAGCAATTGAGGGAACACACCAAGGACCACGATGGCAAATGCCACGATAACAAGCAAGCTCTTAAATCCGGTAGAAACTTCAATTTGCTGAGGCTCACCTTCCTTAAAATACATTGCCTGAATGACGCGGAAATAATAGTAAACGCTCACCGCAGCGCAGAGAACGGCAAAAATTACCAGCCAGAAAAATTTGCCTGTTTGCAAGGCAGTTGAAAGCATATAATATTTCGCGAAAAAGCCAGCGGTTAAAGGAATGCCAGCCAAAGAAAGTAAGAAGACAGTATTTGTCGCCGCTAATAGGGGCTGTTGTTTTGCAAGACCATTAAAACCATCAAAACTGTGATCCTTCAATTTTATTAATATTGCGAAAATCCCAATCGTTGCAAGGCTATAGGCAGCGATGTATAAAACGATTCCTTCCTGAGCGGTGTTCGTTTTCGCTCCAACTCCTAATATCGCAAAAAGCATAAAACCAACCTGCGCAATACTTGAATATGCAAGCATGCGCTTTACGCTTTGCTGAAAAACGGCTGTTATATTACCAATGAATAATGTAGCAGCAATGATGATGGCAATGATAAGTTCCCATTGTGGTTGCGCATCCACAAAAGAATCTGCGAACAACCTGATGAAAGCTACAAACGCCGCGCCCTTAACAACTGTTGCCATAAACGAAGTGAAAACAGTAGGCGATCCATCATACACATCGGGTGTCCAGAAATGAAATGGAGCTGCTGATACTTTGAAAGAAAGCGAAACAATCATTAATAATAAACCTACAACAAACAATGGTGATGCCGGAGCTTTTCCAATGCCAATTTCATCAATAAAAAATGAACCTGTTTTGCTGGCGCCATATAAAAAAGCAATTCCCAAAAGCATAATACCTGTTGAGAATGCGCCCATCAAAAAATATTTCAACGCGGCTTCATTACTTTTTAAATTTCGTTTACTGCTGCCCGTTAGTATGTAAAGTGGGATGGATAAAATTTCGATACCAATAAAAAGCATCAATAAATTATTGTATGATGTTGTTATGCTAACACCGCACAATACGAAAAAGATAAGCGCAAAATAATCGCCGCTGTTTGGACCAACTTCTTCAATATCTTTTGATGATAATAAAAAATAAATGAGGGTGCTTCCAAATGCAACGCAATTAATCAGCAATCCAAATACTTTAAAGACCAACATATTTTTTGTGTCGATCTGAAAGAACGGGCTTCCCTGAGAAGTGAGGTCTGCAATATTAACCAGCAGCAATAATGCTGAACCAATGATTGCCAGATAGCGAACGAGGCTTTTGTTTTTAGAAAAAGCTCCGCTGAACATCATCACAACACCCCAAACTGCAGAAAAAATAATTGCGTTCATATCTTCTTAAATCTATCTCTATTATTTATAATTCATTTTTTCAAGAATCGCATGCACTGTTGTCTTCGTCAATTCCAAAGCTGGTTGCGGGAAAACACCAACCACCACAATCATAATCACAATCACTGCGAGAATAGCTTTTTCATTCCACTTGATATCTTTTGCATTTTCTGTCAGCGCATTTGTGTTGCCAAAGAAAACTTTTTGAATCATGTTCAACATATAAACTGCTGACAAAATAATGCTGATGCCGGCAGTAACTGTAAACACAACATTGTATGTGGTTGCAGTAGAAGTATAAATTCCGCTGAACATCAAAAACTCCCCGACAAATGCATTGGTTAAAGGCAATGCAACATTTGCCAATGAAACAATCACCAAAAGAATCGCAAGCGACGGTGCTTTTTGTGCAAGCCCACCAAGTTCAGAAATTTTTCGTGTGCCCAATTGTCTTTCTATCAATTCAACCACGATCCACAAAGCGATGATATTAATGCCGTGATTGAACATTTGTATCATCACACCTTGTAATCCTGTTTCTGTTGTTGCAAAAACTGCGAGGCACATTAAACCAATATGTGCAATGGAAGAATATGCAACCAATCTTTTTAAATCGTCTTGCTGAATCGCACTCAGCGATGCGTAAATCATTCCGATAATACAAAGCGCAGAAGCTGTGTCGCCCCAAAGCCATGTGCCGCCTGGGATTACAGGCGCAAGCCAACGTATCAATCCAAATAATCCCATCTTCACCATCACACCACTAAGCACCATGGTTACAGCGGTTGGAGATTGTTCATACGTATCGGGCTGCCATGTGTGAAAAGGGAATATCGGCATCTTGATCGCAAATGCAATAAAGAAAAGCCAGAAAAGCCAGCTCTGATCTTTACCGCTTATCGCAGATTTTAATTTATAAAACGATTGAAGAGAAAATGAATGATCAGCAGTGTGAGCATATAAATAGATAATGCCAACGAGCATCAACAAAGAGCCTACAAACGTGTAAATGAAAAATTTGAATGTTGCCTGAATTCTTTTTTCGCCGCCCCAAATTGAGCTGAGAAAATAAACAGGGATCAATGCAAGCTCCCAGAAAAAATAAAACAACAATGCATCAACAGAAACAAAAACACCTATCAACCCTGCTTGTGAAAGCAGCATCAGCGCATAAAATTTTCCGGGTGTTTTATATTCTTTATTATAAGTAGCAATGAAAATAATTGGAAAAGAAATAGCAGTAAGCAATGATAATATTTGCGACATGCCGTCTAAGGCTACAGAAAATTTGCTACCAAGCGAAGGAATCCATTCAGCTTCGAAATGCAATGCAGCTGAAGCTTTGTCCAATGTCAATCCGTAAACAGAAACGGCAAGCGTTGCGAGAGAAATGAACAATGACCATTTCTTTGCGTTATCGCCATTCTTAATAAAAAAACCGACAAGCCCGCTCAATAAAGGAATCGCTATTAATAAAACTGGAATCATGCCTGTGAATTCTAATTCGTTCTTTCTTAAATTATTTCTTGATAAAAATTTCCACTAAAAATAAAATAACAATGCCGATTACCATCAGCAAAACATAGCCGCCCACTTGTCCGCTCTGCAATAATCTAATTTGTCTGCTGCTATATTGCACCGCTCTTCCAATTCCATTCACCATCCAATCGATCACATTTTTTTCAACCACATTATTCAGGAACTTACCAAAAGCATTTAATGGCTTCAAGATAATGGCATCATACAATTCATCAACATACCATTTATTGGCAAGCACTTTTCCAAAACCGCTTGCATCTTGCAAATCAGGATCTTTGCTGAATTTGCTCCATGCATATATCACTCCGATTATTGCAACGCCAACTGAGATAGCCATCAACGTTAGTTCCATGCCTGCATTCGCAGGGTGTACTTCCTGAATTTTTGTAGATGCTTCAAATATTGGAGATAAAAAATGTTGAAGCCAATGCGAATCTTTTGCAAACACTTCTGGTATTCCTAAAAAACCTGCGGTCACTGCAAGCACTGCAAGAATAACTAAAGGAATGGTGATGGCAGATGGGCTTTCGTGCAAATGATGTTCCTGATCACTCGTTCCTCTAAATTTGCCAAGGAAAGTAGTTGCATATAAACGGAACATATAAAACGCCGTCATCAATGCAGTGAACACTCCCACAACATAATAAATAGGATTTTTTTCATAAGCTGCTGCTAGTATTTCATCTTTTGAAAAGAAACCGGAGAATGGTGGGATGCCAGCAATCGCCAAACATGCGAGCAAAAAAGTAATATGAGTGATGGGCATAAATTTTTTCAATCCGCCCATTTTCCGAATGTCTTGTTCATGCATGGCATGAATGACAGAACCCGCTCCAAGAAATAATAATGCTTTGAAAAAAGCATGCGTCATTACATGGAACACAGCACCAGTGTAAGCACCAACGCCCAAACCTAAAAACATATAACCCAGTTGGCTAACCGTAGAATATGCCAACACTTTCTTAATATCATTTTGTTTGAGCGCAATGCTTGCAGCAAAAATTGCTGTTGCAAGACCAACAATCGCGACAACAGTTTGCGTTGTTGGCGCAAGCGTGTACATGATGTTGCTTCGTGCAATCATATAAATACCCGCAGTCACCATCGTTGCCGCATGTATCAATGCAGAGACTGGTGTTGGACCAGCCATCGCATCAGGAAGCCATGTATATAAAGGAATTTGTGCTGATTTACCAGTAGCACCAACGAATAATAATAATGTAATGCCTGTTAATACGCCGACTGAAGTGGTGGGTGCTTTTGAAAATACTTCGGCAAAATTCACTGAACCAAATTTGCTGATCATCCAAAACACAGCAATCAAAAAGCCAAGATCACCAATGCGGTTCATGATGAAAGCTTTCTTTGCTGCGTTGCCGTATTCAATATTTTTGAACCAATAACCAATCAATAAATAAGAGCATAGCCCAACACCTTCCCAACCAACGAACATGATCACATAATTGCTTCCAAGAATGAGAATAAGCATCGAAAACACAAAGAGATTGAGATAAGCAAAATACCTAGCGAAATGTTGGTTCTCTTCATCGTGCATGTAAGACGTTGAATAAAGATGGATGAGAAAACCAACACCAGTTATTATCAATAAAAATAAAATAGAAAGCTGATCGACCTGAAATGAGAATGGGATTTTTAATGAACCCACATTAATAAAGTCGAAAAGATTAATGACCACCGTTTGAAATGAAGGATCCTTCACCTCAAAAAAAATCAACAGGCTCACCACAAAAGATGCAAGCACCGTTCCGCAGCCAATAATGCTGATCAACGATTTCGAAAGTTTTTTTCGAAGCAACCCATTCAACAGAAAACCTATGAACGGAAACAATGGAACCAGATAAACTAATTTGCTCATGCCCGGATGCCTTAAGAGTTTTAATGTTTCAACCTGTTCAAAAAATTCACATCTACCGAATGCGTGTTCCGGTACATCATCACAATAATCGCCAAACCTACGCTAACTTCAGCAGCAGCCACCACCATAATAAAGAAAACAAAAATCTGTGCGTTCATGCCTGCATTTGCATTCACCGCGGCTAATGCGAGGTGATGCATTTTTGAAAACGCAACCAATAATAAATTCACTGCGTTCAACATCAGCTCAACGCACATAAAAACAATGATCGCATTCCTGCGTGTCAGCACACCTGCAACACCAATGCAGAACAGCGCCACTGAAAGAAATATGTAATAATTTATTGGCATAAAATCTAATTGCTCAATATGGAAATTTATCAATTACGCAATTGAGCCATTGCTCAATTTTCAAATTTGGTCTACTCTTTCTTCCCAATCACCACCGCTCCCACCATCGCACTTAAAAATAGCACACTGCTTATTTCAAATGGAATCACATATTCATGAAAAAGTTCCATACCGAGATTGCTTATCAACCCAATATTTCCTCCATTCACTTGAGCGATCTGATTTTTAAGATCAGCATTTTTTAATGCCGCTACAAAAACCATTAACAATGCACCACCGGCAATCACACCTGCAATTTTCAACCATTTATTTTTTTGCGGTTCTGTATCACCGTTAAGGTTCATCAGCATTATCACAAATAAAAATAATACCATAATCGCACCAGCATAAACAATCAAGTTAACGATGGCAAGAAATTGCGCGTTCAATAAAATATAGTGACCTGAGATTGCAAAGAAAACAGCAATTAGCCAAAGCACGCTGTGCACAGGGTTTTTGCTGGCAACAACCATGATGGCGCTAAAAATCGCTAATATGCTCAAGGACCAAAACAGGATTTGTGTAGTGCTCATTTTTTTTCAATTGCTCAATGTGAAAATGGCTCAATTGCTCAATGAAGAAAGCAATCGTTTTGGCAAGACATTTTCACATTGCGTCATTTTCCAATTTTCTCATTATTTATTTCCTTTCGCTTTCGCGTATTCTTCTGGTTGTGTTTTCGGATCCGGTATCAGCAAC
>CAIYPC010000035.1 GCA_903927975.1 uncultured Bacteroidota bacterium
TAAAGAAGAGAAGAAAGAAGATTTAGTGGACGAACAAACATTGCAACTCCGCAAGGTTTTGAAAACGCCGCTTGAAGATCTCGATCTTTCTGTTCGTGCATTCAATTGCTTGAAAGCTGCGAAAATAAACAGCTTGAGCGAACTTGTTACTTACGAACAAGAAGACCTGATGAAGTTCCGCAACTTCGGTCAAAAATCATTGGCTGAAATTGAGCAAGTGCTTAACGAAAGAGGTCTGCACTTCGGAATGGACCTGAGCAAGCTGAAAGTTGATGACGACAACTAATTAAACAATAGCTCAATTTGAAAATTGCGCAATTGAGCCATTTTCAAATTTGCTAATTTATAAATGTAAGCTGCAATTCCTGACACGGTGCAGCCGGTAAAAAACAAAAGTCATGCGCCACGGAGACAAAATTAAAAATTTAAGTAGAACAGCATCGCACAGAAGAGCGTTGCTCAGCAATTTAACCTGCCAGTTGATCACCCACAAAAGAGTGGTAACTACATTAGCTAAAGCAAAAGCTCTGAGAGTATATGCAGAGCCGCTTATCACTAAAGCAAAAGAAAACTCAACTCATCAGCGCCGTGTTGTATTCAGCTATTTGCAAGATAAAGAAGCAGTGACTGAATTGTTCTCAACAATTGCTGAAAAAGTAGCTGGTCGTCCAGGTGGTTACACACGCATCATTAAATTAGGTGCTCGTGTTGGTGACAATGCTGAAACGGCTTTAATTGAGCTGGTTGATTTCAACGACATCTATGGCAAAGGGAAAGGTGAAGCCAAAGAAGCAGCCAAGAAAACGCGCCGTGGTGGAAGCCGCAAAAAAGCAACTGACGCTACAGAAACAAAGGTTGAAGGAACTACAGAAGCAGCAAAAGAAACAGAAGCGAAATAAGAATGAATAATTAAATTATATAGAAAGCCGCGCAGATTGCGTGGCTTTTTTTTATGCCACAGATTTCACAGATGAGCGCAGATAAAACAAGTTGCTCATAACTGCGACAAAGAAGAATGTACAAATCTTTTAATCAGTATCTGTGTTTCTCTGTGTAATCTGTGGCTAATACCAATTGTGAAAAACTAATAACAACAAACAATCAGCAATTTCTTTTATTTGCAAAACTTTTTAAATTAATGTCCGCAACTACTTCACAAAAAAATGCCGTGCTGCTTCTTGCAGATGGTACAGTTCATTACGGTAAATCTTTTGGAAAGATTGGTACAACCTCTGGCGAGATTTGTTTTAATACGGGAATGACCGGCTATCAGGAAGTATTCACAGATCCAAGTTATTTTGGTCAGGTGCTAATTATGAACAGCGTGCATATCGGAAATTATGGTGTGATGGATGCTGATGTAGAATCTGACAGTGTGAAAATTCGTGGGTTGATAGGAAGAAACCTGGAAGACCAATTCTCTCGCAAAATGGCGAAAGGATCTTTGGATGAATATCTAAAGGCCAATAATATTATCTGCATCGAAAATGTGGATACGAGATCGTTGGTAGCGCATGTTCGCAGAAAAGGAGCAATGAACTGTATCATATCATCAGAGGTGACAGATATTGATCAATTAAAATCAATGCTTGCTGAAGTGCCATCAATGGATGGTTTGGAACTTGCCTCAGTTGTGAGTACCGAAAAAGAATATGAATTGGGCGATGCTAAATCAGATATAAAAATTGCAGTGCTCGATTATGGAGTGAAACAGCATATACTTCAATGTATGGTTGATCGCGGTGCGCATATAAAAGTTTTCCCTGCAAAAACAAGTTTTGAAAAACTGAAAGCGTTTAACCCTAACGGTTATTTTTTATCGAATGGTCCCGGCGATCCTGCACCAATGGATTATGCAGTAGCAACTGTAAAAGAAATTTTGAAAGAAAAGAAAGCAGTGTTTGGAATTTGTCTCGGTCATCAGTTATTGGCGCTTGCTAATGATATCCCGACATTTAAAATGCATCATGGTCATCGTGGATTAAACCATCCTGTAAAAAATATTATTTCTGGAAGATGTGAGATCACGACACAAAATCATGGCTTTGGTGTGGATCCTGAAGCAGTGAAAAAAGCAAGCAATATTGAGATCACTCACGTAAACCTGAATGATGATTCTATTGAAGGCATCCGAATAAAAGATAAACCTGCTTTCTCTGTTCAATATCATCCAGAAAGTACGCCAGGCCCACACGATAGCCGATATCTATTTGATGATTTTATTGAATTGATAAGAAAGAACTGAGAGGAGGTCGGAAAGTCCGTAAGTCGTAAGTCCGAAAGAAAGACTTTCTATTAGGCATGATTCTTCCCGCCTTACGGACTTTCCGGCTTTTCCAACTTCCGGACACTTTTGCTTAAATTCGAAATATGAAAATCGCAATCATTAATGGACCGAATTTGAATTTGCTTGGCAAGCGCGAGCCTGATGTTTATGGAAATAAAACTTTTGAAGATTTTTATGCTGAACTAAAATCAAAATATACCTCTGTTGAGTTCAGCTATTTTCAAAGCAATGTGGAAGGCGAACTGATCGATGAACTACAGCGTGCAGGATTTTCTTATGAAGGCATTATCATCAACCCTGGTGGCTACACGCACACATCTGTAGCGATTGGCGATGCAATCGCAGCTATTAAAACGCCCGTAATAGAAGTGCATATTTCGAATGTGCATGCCCGTGAGGACTTCAGAAAAATATCACATGTTTCAGCAAAATGCAAAGGAACTATTTCCGGATTGGGATTGAAAGGATATGAACTGGCGTTGCAATATTTTTTATAGAAACACTCTCATCATTAGCGCGAACCCTGTGTCCTGCCTAGGTTCTGCGGTTCTCTTCAAAATATGCAAACCGTTTGGTGTCCATAATTTAAACACTTCATCTTTTTTCCTTTTTGCTATTTCTCTTTCAATATCCGGCAATAGAACACCGCGGGCAACCCATCCAATATCGCCTTCAGTAGCACCTTCACCACCCATTGAATAAGTTTTTGCCATTTGCTCAAATGTTGATGATCCGTTTTTTATTTTCTCAACAATCAAATTGCCCAATGAATCAATAAACTTGCGCCTGAACGTCGAGGTGTCAATAAATATCTGGCTCACTTTATAAAAGATATTCGGAGATTTTGCAAGCAGCTGAACTAAAAATTTCTTTCCCTTCTCATCAAAAGGACCATACACTTTTTTTTCTTTTCCCGTGTATGCAAGACTATCCGCAAGACTATGAAACAAGTTGGTTCGCGTCACAACAATGGTATCAATCTTAAATCTTTTCTTTAAAACATCTTTTGTATATAAAGGAGAGTTAGGTGATTTTTCTAGCTCAGCTTTCATTTGCGCAATCGTCATTTTTTGTGCTTGCGCTATAAATGCTAATAAGAAAAAAGATAATAGCAGGAAGGGATATTTTTTCATGTTGGCTTCTTGAAAATAAATTTCAAAATAAGAAATCAGTTTGCAATGATAAGAAGTTTGGGACAGAGTTAAAGCGTGAATTGTCAAAATAAGTTTGCAACAGATTGTGATTTGCACTCCCGAAGATTCCTCCTTCGTCGGAATGACAGA
>CAIYPC010000036.1 GCA_903927975.1 uncultured Bacteroidota bacterium
CGCCTAAAAATGCGTAATAAATTCTGTCAGCATGCTTAAGATGTGGCACACTTACCTCAGCGTCTCTCCGTCTCCGCGGTCAATTTATCTCAAACAGTTTTTTCAAACACACCCACAACTTGCTTTTTAAAACCTTTCCATCATTGCTGTCAACATCAAGCTCATACAAAGTTGGTGCACACAAATAAGTACAACTATCATATTCCTGCAACTTGAAAGTCGGGAAATCAATTGGCAATTTTATGGATGATGGGCTAATGCCAAAAAGAATAATTGATTTTGGGCTGAACTGCTTTTTTATTTCGCTTATGTTCATCGGATTATTTGCATGGTTCACAATAGCAACATCACCAATATTCATTTTGCAAGCTTCCAGCAGCTTTGTGAGAAATGACAATTGCTTATCATTCACAAAAACGGCATCATCGCTTTTTGCAAGGATCAAAATATTTTTTTTGTTGCCCCCTAAATATTTAGGAGCAGCTTCGGATTTTGTTTCAACAACTTTTTTCTCTTCGTTTAAAGTGACGAGAGAATTTTTGTATAAGCCAGATAGCACAATTGATGATAATTCTATTTCGTTTAAGCCCATGTAATAAAAGTGTGTAAAAAGATTTACAAAACATTATACTAACAATCGTTAGTTTTTACTTTGCCATCACAAAGAATGTTTGTTTCTTTGCATCGGCAAAAAATATTTTTTATGATCGATACGATGAGCATACAAATCACAAAAACATCAAAGAGCAAATTAAGCGAAACAGATTTTGATGATCTCCCATTTGGTAAATATTTCACTGACCACATGCTGGAAGCGGATTATGAAGATGGCTAATGGAAATCTGTGCAGATAAAACCCTATCAGCCTTTAATGCTTGAGCCTTCATTGGCTGCCCTGCATTATGGTCAGGCTATTTTTGAAGGCATCAAAGCATATAAAAATGCAAATGGCGAGGCATTCATTTTTCGCCCTTATGATAATTTCAACCGTTTCAATATTTCTGCAGAGCGCATGGAAATGCCAACTGTTCCTGAAGAAATTTTTATTGAAGGGATGCGTCAGCTAATTGATTTGGAGAAAAATTGGATCCCTGCAAAAGAGGATTATTCTTTATACATCCGCCCGTTGATGTTTGCGTCTGATAATATGATTGGTGTGAAGCCTTCCGAAAAATATAAGTTTTTGATAATGCTCTGCCCCACTGGTCCTTATTATGCATCGCCGATGAAAATTTATGTGGAAGAAAAATATACACGTGCTGCGCCGGGTGGTGTTGGCTTTGCAAAGAACGCTGGCAATTATGGCGGAAGTTTGCATGCTGCTGCTGTTGCCAGAAAACGTGGTTATGATCAGGTTCTTTGGACCGATGCTTTTGAGCACAAATGGCTACAAGAAGTGGGGACCATGAATGTGTTTTTTATCTTCGGAAATAAAGCGGTAACTCCATCTTTGGAAGAAGAAACAATACTCGAAGGTGTTACGAGAGCCAGTGCCATGACCGTTTTAAAAGAAATGGGATTGACCATTGAAGAAAGAAAAATAAGTATTGATGAACTGACAGATGCTTATAAATCTGGAAAGCTGACGGAAATTTTTGGGACTGGAACAGCAGCAACGATTTCACCCATCAAAGAACTTCGCTATAAAGACTTTGTAATGAATTTTGATACCGATAAGTGGAAAATAGCACCAGCTTTAAAAAAGACATTAACCGGAATACGTGAAGGGAAGATTGAAGATAAGTTTGATTGGATGGTTAAAGTTTAAGGTTTGTAGTTTGTGGTTTGTAGTTCTGAGAACACAGTTTTACTGATTGATTTTGAAATTCCAACCTCCAACTGAAAACAGCCAATGCTTTTATGTTGCGGTTTGTTATTCTTAAATCGCTGTTTCACAATGATTTTTGCCTTGCCAACCGCCAACTAAAAATTGCCAACTCTTTTATTTGGATTTTAGTTTTTCAGCCTTTACCTTTGCCACCCAAAATAAAAAATAGGTCAATAATGCCTACCATACAACAATTAGTTAGAAAAGGACGAGAAATCATTAAAGCAAAGAGCAAATCCAGGGCACTGGATTCCTGCCCACAGCGCCGTGGCGTTTGCACACGTGTGTACACAACGACGCCTAAAAAACCGACTCAGCTCTACGTAAAGTGGCTAAGGTTCGCTTAACTAATAAAGTTGAGGTGATTGCCTATATTCCGGGTGAAGGACATAACCTGCAAGAGCACTCAATCGTGCTTATCCGCGGTGGTCGTGTGAAAGATTTGCCAGGTGTTCGTTATCATATCGTTCGCGGAAGCCTTGACACCGCAGGTGTAAAAGACCGCAAGAAAAGCCGTTCTAAATACGGAACTAAAAAAGATAAAGGCGGCCCAAAAGCGGCAGCAAAAAAATAATTCAAATAAGATAATTCCACTAAGAAATGAGGAAGACGCAAGCAAAAAAACTACCACTCGCACCTGATGCAAAGTATAACGACATCCAGGTTACACGTTTCGTGAACAATATAATGTGGGGAGGCAAAAAGAACACTGCTTTCACTATATTTTATGATGCTATCGCAAAGGTTTCCAAGCAGACCAATGAAGATGGTTATGAAATCTGGAAACGCGCATTATCAAATATAACCCCTGCTGTTGAAGTTCGCAGCAGAAGAATTGGCGGCGCAACTTTCCAGATTCCTTCTGAAGTTCGTGCTGATAGAAAAATTTCTTTGAGCATTAAATGGCTTATCCGTTATAGCCGCGAGCGCAACGGAAGAAGCATGGCTGATAAATTGGCGAACGAGATCGTAGCTGCAAGCAGAGGTGAAGGTGGCGCTTTCAAAAAGAAAGAAGATACTCACCGTATGGCAGAAGCGAACAAAGCATTTGCGCATTTTAAAGTGTAAGAAAATATTTTACAGATATAACATGAAGCCCCGCATTTTTGTGGGGCTTCGTTTTTTATGGATAAAAATTGGGCGGAATTTTTAATGAGAGAAAATAATAAACTGATAACCCGAAACTTGAAACTA
>CAIYPC010000037.1 GCA_903927975.1 uncultured Bacteroidota bacterium
AAATTTTTATGCAAACTATTTTTATTAATAACTGGCAAAAAACCAAATTGCTGTTGGCAATTTCAAGAAAATGGGAATAAGTTTTTGCCAAGAAACTAATATTTGATACAAGAAAAATATCCATTAAGCGTTTTCATTAGCAATTATTCACCTTGAAAACAAATTATTAATGAAACCCTTTCTACAAATCCTTCAATCCCATTTCCTATGAGCATGCGCCAACTCAAAATCACGAAGAGTATAACTAATCGTGAATCCCAGAGCTTGGAAAAGTATCTGCAGGAAATCGGTAAAGTTGAACTAATCAGCCCGGAAGAAGAAGTAAAGCTCGCAATCAGGATAAAGCAAGGGGACCAGAAGGCACTTGAGAAGCTCACAAAAGCCAATCTCCGTTTTGTGGTATCCGTTGCAAAGCAATATCAAAATCAGGGCCTCACGCTTCCCGATTTGATCAATGAGGGAAACCTTGGTTTGATTAAAGCTGCACAGCGCTTTGATGAAACTCGCGGTTTTAAATTCATTTCTTATGCTGTATGGTGGATTCGCCAAAGCATTTTACAAGCACTTGCCGAGCAATCAAGAATTGTTCGTCTTCCATTGAATAAAGTAGGATTGACCAATCGCATTCAAAAAGCATATTCTTTGTTGGAGCAGGAATTTGAGCGTGAACCATCGGCTGAAGAATTAGCAGAAATGCTTGAGCTCGACATAGAAGAAGTTACTTCAACGCTTGGCATTGGCGGAAGACATGTGAGTGTAGATACACCATTGTCTGAAGGTGAAGATGGCACTTTGCTCGATGTATTAGAAAATCCCAATTCAGAAAGAGCCGAATTGAATATTGAGCATAAAGAATCATTGAAACAAGAGATAAGCCGTTCTATGCAATCGCTCACCGAGCGCCAAAAAGAAGTGATTTGTTTTTTCTTCGGGATAGGTATCGATCATCCGATGAGCTTAGAAGATATTGGTCAGCGTTTTCATCTCACTCGTGAAAGAGTGCGCCAGATAAAAGATAAGGCAATCATAAAGCTCAGAACGAATTTGCGTTCTAACAGTTTGAGGACTTATTTGGGAACTTAAAACAGTTTCATCTAAAGTAATTTAATACTATTTAGTTTCTGTAAATTTGCAATTCTTTTAAAAGTGAACGTAACTTGATGTTATGTTCACTTTTGTTTTTTAATAAGAACATAAAACGGTAATCATGTTTGAAAATCTCACGGAGCGACTCGAATCGGCATTTAAACAGTTAAAGGGTGAAGGAAGAATTACCGAGTTGAACATTGCAGCAACGGTGAAGGACATACGTAGAGCATTGGTGGATGCCGACGTAAATTATAAAATTGCAAAAGAGTTCACCGATACCATAAAGGAAAAAGCATTGGGTGCAAAAGTGCTTACTGCCATAAGCCCTGGACAATTGATGGTGAAGATTGTGAAAGATGAATTGGCGGAATTGATGGGCGGCAGCGAGACCGAGTTTAATGCAAAAGGTAATCCTGCCATTATATTGATTGCAGGATTGCAGGGTAGTGGTAAAACCACATTCAGCGGAAAGCTTGCAAGCTATTTAAAATCAAAAAAAGGATTTTCGCCATTGTTGGTTGCAGCCGATGTTTATCGTCCTGCGGCTATTGATCAGCTTACGGTTTTGGGAGGTCAGATCAATGTTGATGTATATAGTGAGCGTGAAAATAAAAACGTGGTCGAGATTGTGCAAAATGCAATCAAAGAGGCGAAAACAAAAAACAAAAATGTTGTAATCATAGATACTGCCGGCCGTTTGGCGGTTGATGAAGCCATGATGAAAGAAGTGGCAGAAATCAAATCAACGGTTAATCCCCAAGAAATCCTTTTTGTGGTTGATTCGATGACCGGTCAGGATGCGGTTAACACTGCAAAAGCTTTTAATGACAGACTTGATTTTACAGGTGTCGTGCTGACGAAATTGGATGGCGATACTCGCGGCGGTGCTGCCTTATCAATCAAATACACCGTTCAGAAACCGATCAAGTTTATAAGCAGCGGCGAGAAGCTGGATACGCTGGATGTTTTCTACCCGGATAGGATGGCACAGCGTATTCTGGGTATGGGTGATATAACCACTTTGGTTGAAAAAGCACAGGCGCAGTTTGATGATGAGCAAGCTAAAAAGCTTGAAAAGAAAATACGCAAGAACCAATTTGATTTTGATGATTTCAAACAGCAGCTCGAACAGATTAAAAAGATGGGCAATATCAAAGATTTGCTTGGCATGATCCCAGGGGTTGGCAAAGCGATGAAGGATATTGATATTAGCGACGATGCTTTTAAAGGAATTGAAGCGATGATAAATTCAATGACTGCCTATGAAAGAGCAAATCCCGATGTGATTGACCAGAGCCGTAGAAAGCGGATTGCAACCGGGAGCGGGAAAGAGATGAATGACATCAATGCCTTCCTTAAGCAGTTTGAGCAGATGAAACAAATGATGAAAACAATGAACAAAATGCCGATGGCTGGCGGTTTCGGCAAACGATAAAGTTTATATAATTCCTGAAAAAATTATCAACAAACTAGCAATCTTAAAAACAGATTTATTAAATTTGGAAAGTTCCTTTGGATGGCTACCTTTGCAATCCAAAATTGATTAAACCCTATTTCTTAACGCATTTAAATTTCTATTTAAAATGCCAGTAAAAATCAGGCTTCAACGCCACGGGTCGAAAAAAAGACCCTTCTATTTTATTGTAATCGCAGATGCGCGTGCCCCAAGAGATGGTAAATTCATCCAAAAAATTGGCACCTACAATCCTTTAACGATTCCTGCAACAGTTCAGCTTGATCGCCAAAAAGCCCTTGATTGGCTTCATAAAGGTGCTCAACCAACTGACACGGTTAGAAGAATCCTATCTTTCAAAGGTGTACTTTATCTGAAACATTTGTTGCGCGGTGTTAAACTCGGCTTGTTCGATGAGACTGCTGCTATGGTGAAATTCCAGTCATGGCATTCTGAGCATGAAATACAGATGAAGAAAAAGCAGGAAGATAATCGGAGAGCTAGGCCAGGTGGTGGCAGAAGACCAGGTGGCCCCGGTGGTCGTCCTGACAGAAGGCCTGAAAGAAGACCAGAAGGAAACGCATAACGCAAATTTCAGTAAAACCTATTTATACAAATCCCGGTTCCGCATAGTGCGGGATTGGGATTTTTTATTAACCAAACTTTGAATGGCAGACTATCGGAACATTGGCAAACTGGTTTCCACTTTTGGTGTGAAAGGAGAGATGATAATGCTGC
>CAIYPC010000038.1 GCA_903927975.1 uncultured Bacteroidota bacterium
TGGCTGCGCAGTTCATAAGCTCCATATTCTTTATTGCAGTTGTCGAAAATAATATCAAGCACATCTGCCTGTAAAATCATTTCAGGTTTCATTGTAGTTGGTTTTTGTTTGAAGAAATGAAGAGATGAACTTGCGCAAATTTTTAATGAGATGCTGGGGCGAAGAAATTCCATAAAGAAAACGTTGATCGATGGTCGATCTTGGATGACCGACTTTAAAATCGGTTAGCGAACATCGAACAACAACCATCGAAATGCTTACTTTTGCGCCATGAAAATTTTGATGGTATGCCTCGGCAATATCTGCCGAAGCCCTCTGGCAGAAGGCATTTTGCAGGATAAGATTAAGAAAGCGCATTTAGACTGGACAGTAGATAGCGCAGGCACAAATGGCTATCATGTTGGGGAAGCACCGCATCAGCTTTCACAAAAAGTTGCTTTGCAAAATAGAATTGATATTAGCAAACAGTGCGCAAGAAAATTTGTTGCTGAAGATTTTAACAAATTTGATAAGATATATGCGATGGCGGAAGATGTGGTTTATGAAATGAGGAGGATTGCAGGAAAAAAATTTGACGACTCGAAAGTGGATTTATTAATGAATGAAGTTTATCCAGGAAAAAATAAAGATGTCCCTGATCCGTGGTCAGGTCCGGAATCGGGTTATCATCAAGTATATAAAATGATTGATGAAGCTTGCGAAAAAGTTATAGAGAAATTTTCAGTACCCAATACTCAGCAATTAAAATAATCACACGACCATCGGTCAACGAACAACGAACATCGACAATGCCCAAACCATCCATACCACAAGGCACAAGAGATTTTAGTGCGGAAACAGTCCGCAAGAGGAATTATATTTTCAGCACCATAAGAAATGTGTTTGAGCTATACGGCTTTCAGCCATTGGAAACACCCGCCATGGAAAACCTTGAAACATTGATGGGAAAATATGGAGAAGAGGGAGATAAATTGATTTTTAGGATTCTTGATTCTGGAAATCCTTTCGGAAAAGAGTTTTTTGAAGCATTAAAAGAATTCTTTCGTTTAAGATTTGAATATGTTGAATCTATAAAAACACCCATTAATCCTTATGATGTTAAACTTAAAGATATCGATGCGGAAAAAATTTCATTTATATCAAAAGAATTATTAGATAATAGCAACTCGAAGCATTTAACAAATTTTAAAAATGAAACATCAGCAAAAGCGCTTCGTTATGATCTTACCATTCCATTTGCGCGTTATGTTGCGATGAACCACGGACAACTAACGTTCCCGTATAAACGCTATCAGATGCAACCTGTATGGCGAGCTGATCGACCGCAGAAAGGCAGATACAGAGAATTTTATCAATGCGATGCAGATGTGGTGGGGAGCAATTCTTTATTGAATGAAATTGAGCTGGCAAATATTTATGCAACCGTTTTTGAGAAATTGGAAATTGATGTTGAGATAAAAATCAATAGCAGAAAAATATTATCTGGGTTGGCTGAAGTTTGTGAATGCCCTGATAAGTTAACAGATATAACAACTGCTATTGACAAATATGATAAAATTGGCATTGAAGGCGTAAAAAAAGAGCTAGTAGAAAAAGGATTAGATGATGAACAAGTAAGAATGATTACCGCCCAGTTCTTGTTTATTTCTACACATGATATAACAAATGAACAAAGACTTATTTTTTTAAAACAATTCTTTCAAAATAATTCAAATGGAAAAAAAGGAATTGAAGAAATTGAATTTGTTTTGAATTCATTCACAACTCACAACTCACAACTCACAATTGATTTAACGCTTGCTCGCGGCTTAAACTATTACACTGGCATTATCTTCGAAGTGAAAGCAAAAAATGTTGCAATGGGCAGTATCGGTGGCGGCGGTCGTTATGATGATCTCACAGGATTATTTGGTGTTCCTAATATTCCCGGTGTTGGCATTTCATTTGGTGTTGACAGGATTTATGATGTGATGGAAGAATTAAAACTTTTTCCTGAAGACATTTATATAGGCACTAAAGTTTTGTTTTTTAATTTGGGCGAAGAGGAAAGCAAAGTGGCTTTCAATCTGATGCAGCAATTGAGAAATAATAATATTGCTTGCGAATTATTTCACGAGACTGCAAAGTTTGACAAGCAATTCAAATACGCCGACAAAAAAAATATTCCTTACGCAGTTATTCTCGGCAATAAAGAGCTCGAAGAAAAAACCTGCAATGTGAAGAACCTGAAAACAAGTGAGCAGATTAGCGTGCCACAGGATAAACTGCAGGAAGTTGCTTGGTTGGCTCTTTAGTTGAAGGGTTGATTTGTTGAAAAGTTGATAAGTAGCTCAACCATCACAGCTTCTCCAATTATCAAGAATTACAATTCAACATTTCAACCTATAAACCATTCAACCAATCTCAGAAACTGACTTATCAACCATTTAACCTTTCAACTAATCAACTACCCAACCGCTCGCTCATAAATCACAGCCCCTCCCTGCCCTACTCCCACACACATCGTAGCTAATCCATATCTCGATCCGCGTCTTTTCATTTCATACAAAAGTGTTGTTGAAATTCTTGCGCCGCTGCAACCTAATGGATGACCGATTGCAATAGAGCCGCCATTCACATTCACTTTTTCTAAATCCAATCCCAAATCATGAATACACGCAATTGACTGTGATGCGAACGCTTCGTTCAATTCAATCAAATCTAAATCATTTACGGTTATGCCTGCACGTTGCAATGCTTTTCGTGTGGCAGAAACAGGACCAATTCCCATGATGGAAGGATCAACACCGGCTACAGCCATTGAAACAATTTTTGCCATCGGCTTCAAATTATATTTCGCAACAGCTTCTTCACTTGCTAATAACAATGCGGATGCGCCATCATTAATGCCTGAGGAATTACCGGCTGTCACTGTTCCATCTTTTTCAAATGCAGGTTTCAGTGCAGCCAATTTTTCCAGCGAGGTTTTGCGTGGGTTTTCATCTTTCTCAAAAAATATTTTTTCTTCTTTGCCACCTAAAATTTCTATGGGAGAAATTTCATCTCTCCATTTGCTTTTTTCTTGCGCAGCAAAATATTTTTCTTGGCTTGCCAACGCAAATTCATCTTGCGCATGGCGAGAAATCCCCCATTGCTTCGCCACATTCTCCGCCGTTTCTCCCATTGAATAAGGGTAATATTTATCAGATAATTTTTTATTCGTAAAACGCCATCCAATTGTTGAATCAAACATTTCCGCATTGCGGTTAAATGCATGAGAAGATTTTGCCATCACGAAAGGCGCTCTGGTCATGCTTTCCACGCCACCAGCAATGTATAATTCTCCTTCATTGCACATAATCGCACGTGCAGAATCCATGATCGCCTGCATGCCACTTGCGCACAAACGGTTCACGGTGTTGCCCGCAACGGTAACTGGCAAACCAGCCAGCAACGCAGCCATCCGCGCCACATTGCGATTGTCTTCACCAGCCTGATTCGCATCACCTGCAATCACATCTTCAATAGCGTTCACATCAATCCCCGGATTTCGTAGCAATAATGATTTGATGACATGAGCCAATAGATCATCTGGTCTGATGGAGCTTAATGCACCACCGTATTTACCAATCGGAGTTCTTATTGCATCTATAATATAAGCCGAAGCCATATCTGTTTTTTTAGTGCAGCAAGTTAATAATAAAATGCGATTTGAATAATCAAGTAAATTATACCAATTCCAAATTTGCATAATTATGTATATTTGGAGTTGATTACCATAATTACATAATTATGCATATTTGGAATTCGATAACTAAATTGCATAGTTATGCAAAAGTTGGAGCTAAACAAATATCAATGCCAGTTACTAGAAGCATAAAAAAAAAAGTGGCTGCTGCTGCCAAAGAATTTAAAGCACTGTGCATAACAGGTCCAAGACAAAGCGGGAAAACCACACTTGCCAGAATGATGTTTCCTCGCAAACCTTATATCACGCTCGAAGATCCGGACACAGCTTTGTTTGCAACCGAGAATACACGTGCCTTTTTACAACAATATACTGACGGAGCTATACTTGATGAAGCACATCGTGTGCCGCAAATATTTAATTATTTGCAAGCAATATTGGACAAACAAAAAAAAGCAAGCCTTTTTGTTTTAACGGGTTCCAATAATTTTCTAATGCAGGCTTCACTATCACAAACATTAGCTGGTCGCGCTGGTTATATTGAATTACTTCCTTTCAGTTATGACGAAATAGCCTCAACCAAAAAAACAAAATTCTCATTAGAAAAAATGTTATTCACTGGCGGCTATCCTTCATTATACAGCGGCAAAGCGACGCCAACAAGATGGATGGGCAATTATATTAAAACATATCTTGAAAGAGATGTGAGGCTATTGCGAAATATTGGAAATCTAAATCAGTTTCAGAAGTTTGTAAAGTTGTGCGCCGACAGAGCTGCACAAATTTTGAACATTCAAAACTTGTCTGTTGATGCGGGCATTGATAATAAAACAGCACTCGCATGGCTGGGTGTGTTGGAAGCGAGTTATATCATTCATCTCTTGCCACCTTATTATAAAAATTACAGCAAGCGGGTTATCAAAACTCCCAAACTTTATTTTTATGATAACGGCTTGCTTTGTTATCTGCTAGATATTAAGAGCGAAAGCAGCATCCGCAATCATCAAAAGAAAGGTGCACTATTCGAAAACTGGTGCGTTACCGAATTGAAAAAAAATCGTTTCAATGCAGGTCAGCAAGGGAATCTATTCTATTTCAGGGACAGTAATGGAAACGAAGTGGATGTGCTGATTGAAAAAAATGAACACATCATTCCGATAGAAATAAAATCATCCACAAAATTTGATCGACAACAAGTCAATAGCATCAAGTGGTGGCAAAAATTATCCCGCACAGAAAATGGAATTCTATTATATGGTGGAGAAAAAAATGATATAATCGATGAGAACATTAGCGTTAGCAGTTGGAGAGAAATAGGGAGCTTGTGAAGCAAAATCTGGCAGCTTTCAATACATACATTGCAATCAGTTATCTTTGCCGCTTCATGAAACAGGAAAAGAAAAATATCAGGCATCTAAATCAGGAGCAGATCAACGAATATTTCGAGAACATTGGCGAAAAGAAATTTCGTGCAACCCAAGTGTGGGAATGGCTTTGGCAAAAGCATGCGCATAGCTTTGAGGCGATGACCAACCTGAGCAAAGAGCTGAGAACCAACCTATCTGAAAATTTCACACTGCCCGCATTAAAAGTTGATGCAACACAATATAGTGCTGACGGTACCATCAAAAGCCGTTTCAAAACTTTCGATGGGCATTTGGTAGAAGGCGTTTTAATCCCAACGGAAGAACGAAAAACTGCCTGCGTTTCATCTCAAATTGGCTGTTCTCTCAGTTGCAAATTTTGCGCAACTGGTTATATGGATAGAAAACGCAATCTTGAGTTCGATGAAATTTACGATGAAGTGGTTTTGATAAGCCAGCAATCAGAAAGGGTGTATGAAAAAAAATTATCCAACATTGTGTTCATGGGAATGGGAGAGCCGTTGCTGAATTATAAAAACGTGCTTCGCGCTATAGATAAAATTTCTTCACCCGATGGACTGGGAATGAGCCCAAGACGTGTTACTGTTTCAACCGCAGGTGTTGCAAAAATGATCAGGCAATTGGGCGATGATAAGGTGAAATTCAAACTCGCGTTATCGCTTCATGCCGCGAACGATCAGAAACGCCATGAGATCATGCCAATCAATGACACTAATAATATCAAATCGCTGATTGATGCATTGAATTATTTCTACAAACAAACTGGCAACGAAATAACTTTTGAATATATTCTTTTCAAAGATTTTAATGACTCTTTAAAAGACGCTGATGAACTAATAAAAATTTATCGCCAAGTTCCTGCAGACTTAGTGAACATCATTGAATACAATCCCATTGATGCTGCAAAATTTCAAAAGCCCGACGAAGAAACGGTGAATACATTCATGAAGCATCTCGATAAAAGCAAAGTGAATGCACGATTAAGAAAAAGCCGCGGCAAGGATATTGATGCAGCTTGCGGGCAATTGGCGAACAAAGAGTGAAATGGTCAATGGTGAATTGCTCGTCACTTACCACAAACGACTTATCACTTTCAGCTCTACTTTCGGCGAATTCCTCAATTTCATAGGTATTCATATCAACGGAGCATTAAACATCGACGTATTATTGTTGTCTCACAACGGTATAAAATAATACAAAACATGAAACACATATCCGCTTTGCTGGCGCTTGTTTTTTTAGGATGGGCAGCCAACGCACAATCAACAGACAACAATCATAATTCTTCAGACACAACACATCGTCATCATCAAAATCATCAAAATTGGAATCGGGATGATAATAATAAAAATCATGACGGCGCGATGAACCGTTTTGATCATCGTGGTGGAATGAACCGCGAACATTCTTTCGGCAACCACAACCGATTTGGAAGAGGCATGCGTGAAATGCATTTCAGCCCAGATCAAAGAAAACAGATGCAGGCAATCAATATGGATTATAAGAAAAAATCCTCCGACTTATATAAGATGGACAACATCACTTTGAAAGAATATAAATCGCAATTGCTGGCTTTGCAAAAAGATAAGAAAAATAAACTTCAAGGTCTTTTAACTCCTGAGCAAAAAAATAAAATGGCGGAGTTCAAAAAGAAGAGAGAAGAAAATGCGCAAGTGATGGCTGCGGCTCATCTCGAAAGAATGAAAATAAAACTGAACCTCACCGATCAGCAAACAGCAACCATCAAATCGCAAGAACAAAGTTTGCGTGCACAAATGAAGACCATTCGTGAAAATGACAACCTGATGAGAGACCAGAAAATGGAACAGATGAAAGCTCTTCTTGCAAAACAAAAAGACGCTATCAAATCTGTGCTCACGCCTGAGCAACAGTCACAATTCGAAAGCATGCATAAACAAAGATTCGGTGCTAAATAAATAATTCAATAGTCACGGTTATCGTTCATTTGGCAAAAACTGCATAAAAGCGGTTTTTGCCTTTTTTATTGAATATCTTTGCGCCTACTGTTGTAAAACAGCAACATTTATTATGAAAAGAAAAACAGACAATTTCAGCAAGTTCTTCGAGAAGAAAAGCAACAGCGCAATCAAAGAACAATTTAAACAAGAAAAAAAAGCTGAGAAAAAAGCCCGTAAAGAAGGCATAGAAAGGCATTTTGAAGAAAAGAGAAAAAATAAAGTAGCTGGAGCAGGAAGACCTGCAGAGCCCGAAACTGGGAGTTCTCAGTCGGGAGTTAAGAGTCGAAAGCCGGCAAGTTCTCCATCAACAGTTGGCAGTAAAAAGCCCTTCAATAATGAACGCCAACCCGCTGGAGGCGAGAACAACAAATCGAACGAAGCGAAATCCCGATCTCAATCTGGACCATCAACCACGAACAACAAACAAGAACTAATTCCCCTTAATAAATATCTCTCACATTCTGGTGTTTGTTCACGACGCGATGCCGCTGAAATAATAAAGCAAGGAAAGGTTTTGGTGAATGGAGATGTTGTGACAGAGCCGGGCACCAAGGTTTCAACGGATGATCTGGTGAAGGTGAGCGGCAAAAAAATCAGCATCACAAAAAATCTGGTTTATATACTTCTTAATAAACCGAAGGATTATATCACTACCACAGAAGATCCGCAAGGAAGAAAAACGGTTCTCGCGCTTATTAAACATGCAACCACTGAAAGAGTGTATCCAGTCGGCAGATTGGATAGAAATACATCAGGTGTTTTGTTGCTTACCAACGATGGAGATCTTGCACAAAAATTGGCGCATCCAAAACACGAAATAAAAAAAGTATATCAGGTCACTTTGGATAAAGTGCTTGCAAAAAGTGACTTCGAAGCAGTTGCCGCAGGCGTTCAACTGGAAGATGGTCCTGCTTTTGTTGATGCCATTGCTTATTCAGATGCGAATGATAAAACACAGGTTGGGCTTGAGATCCACAGCGGCAGAAATAGAATTGTTCGCCGCATTTTTGAGCATCTTGGCTATGATGTGCGCGGATTGGATCGCGTGATGTATGCTGGGCTCACAAAAAAAAATGTGCAACGCGGCAAGTGGCGTTTCTTAGCTGAAAAAGAAATCCGCATTTTGAAATATCTTAACTCTTCCATCAAATAATTTTCTGCTTGCAAAAAAATAAATCAACCATCATTTTCGAAAATGAAGATTTCGTTGTGCTTGATAAGCCATCGGGGTTATTAAGCATTCCTGATCGCGAAGGCAAAGAAATTTCTTTGAAAAATATTTTGAAAGAAAAATATGGAGAGATATTCACTGTTCATCGCCTCGATAGAGATACGAGTGGTTTGATTGTGTTTGCTAAGAATGAAATCTCTCACAAATATCTTTCTCAATTATTTGAAGAGCGATCAGTTGAAAAAATTTATAACGGCATTGTTATTGGATCCCTTGCTGAAAAAAAAGGCAGCATCGATCAGCCAATTGCTGAACATTCGCACAAGCAAGGCACAATGATTATTCATGCAAGAGGTAAAGCTTCTCTCACAGATTATGAAGTGATTGAAGAGTATGGCAATTATTCATTTATGCAGTTTCAAATTCATACAGGTCGCACGCATCAGATACGCATACACATGCAGCACATCGGGCATCCGATTGCATGCGATGATGTGTATGGAAATGGCGAACCTGTTCTTATTTCTTCTTTCAAAAAAAAATTCAAGCTTTCCAAATCTGAAGAATCGGAAAGACCGATATTAAACAGAATAGCGCTGCATTCCAGCAAATTAAGTTTTAAGGATGCAAAAGGTATCGCACATATTTTTGAAGCGCCTTTGCCAAAAGATATGAGCGCATTGTTGCAGCAGTTGCGAAAATGGAAACGCTAAGAGAAATTGTCTGAACCGCGATTTTAGCCTTATTTTTCTGATTGAACTGATTTTAATAATAAATTTCTTTCGTCATTTTGAACTCCGATTTTCACAACTCAAAACTAGAAACTATAAACTGGAAACTATTTGTAGATTTGAAATCTAAATTGCTTTTATGAAATATATTTTTCGCAGTGCTCTGATAATTTTTTTATTCATCACATCTTCATCTATGTTCATGCAAAAAACAACACATATCGTTTTCTTTGGAGATTCTATAACTCAGGCTGGTGTTGAGTCTAATGGCTTTATTACTAAAATTGGTGAAGCGCTTTCTCAAAAAGGATTGGCTGCTCAATATATTTTAACTGGCGCAGGAATCGGTGGAAATAAAGTTTATGATCTATATCTGCGCATGGATGATGATGTGCTTGCAAAAAATCCTGATGTAGTTGTGATTTGGGTGGGCGTGAATGATGTTTGGCATAAAGCCTCAGCTGGCACTGGAACTGATGCAGACAAGTTTGAAAAATTTTATGTTGCCATCATTAATAAGTTGCTGGCAAAAAAAATTCGAGTGATTCTTTGCACACCAGCAACCATCGGAGAAAAAAGTGATTACACGAATCAACAGGATGGCGATTTGAATAAGTATTCACAAATTATAAGAGACCTTGCGAAAAATTATCATTGCGGGCTGGTTGATTTCAGAAGTATCTTTCATCAATATGAACAAGCTAATAATCCATCGAACAATGCATCTGGCATACTTACAAAAGATGGCGTTCATTTAAATGATCAGGGAAATAAATTGGTTGCGGATAAAATGCTTGAAGTATTGTTGGAGAAATAATACAAGTCGGAAAGTCGGGAGGTCGGAAAAGTCCGAAAGAAAGAACGACCGTTTTGCTTTACCGACTTTCGGTCTTTTCTGACTTTCGGACTATATGAATAATTTTCTCTCAGATAGTTAATACACTATTCCATCCTATAACTCCATCCGGTTCACGGAGTGGGTTTTCAATGTCTTCCATCCACATTTTGTCGTCAATTAAAAATTTGTAGTGATACCTCCCTCTCGGTAACATGGGGATTTCAATTTTCCAGGATCCATCTTTTTGGCATTTCATTTCCAATTCATCTTTTGCCCAATGATTGAAACTTCCTGCCAAAGAAATGTGCTGTGCGGCACCCAGCTCAATGTGAAATTCAATTGTCTTTTTTCTTTTGTTGAGATAAGGGGATTGATGTAGTTCCATAAGACCTCCTTTTTTGAGTTTATTAATAAGAGACTTCAATGGGGTAGGAAGATTTTGGGACGGAGCGTGTTGAAATGATGATAGTACCTTGTCCAATTTTTAGTACCTCAGAAAAGGTACGTTGAAAAAATTAATTTTCAAAGCACTTAACAATAAGAAAATACATCTCGGTTGCTTTTTTATCAGCATCCGCTAATTCATTAACATAAAAAACCTCGATTAATTGCGTTGAGCTCCTTTTATTTAAAATCTATTCATACCTCAAAGCTTCTATCGGGTCAAGTCTCGAAGCTTTTTGGGCAGGATAATAGCCAAAGAAAACGCCAGTGAATGCGCAGACTAAAAATGATAATGCGATGGATGATTCTGATACCAATGTTGGCCATGATAAAAAAGTGGATACCAATTTAGAAGCAGTTATGCCAAGGGCTACGCCAATCAAACCACCTGTAATACTTATCAATATCGCTTCGATTAAAAACTGTAGCAGGATATCGATACCTCTTGCTCCGATCGACATACGCAATCCTATTTCACGTGTTCTTTCAGTAACGGAAACATACATGATGTTCATGATGCCAATGCCACCAACAACAAGAGATATGCCTGCAATGGCAGTGAGCAAAACGGTAAGCAACTGACTTGTTGAACTGAATGTATTAATAAGCTCCGCTTGCGTCCTCACTGCAAAATCATCGATGTCTGTTGGTTTCAATCTGTGAGAAACGCGCATTATTTGCGAAATTTCATTCGTTGCAGAATCAGTAAGTGTTTCATTTTTTGCGGCTACATATATATTCTGAAAATAAACAGTTGCTGTTATTCTCTCTTGAACAGTTGTGTAAGGTGCGATAATAATATCATCCTGATCCTGACCAAAAGCGTTCTCTCCTTTTGTTACGAGCACACCGATTACTTTAAATGGAATTTTATTGAACCGCACCGTAGCTCCAATAGGATTTTCACCTGGAGCGAAAATATTATTCACCACTGTTTGCCCTAACAGACAAACCTTGGCTGCAGTGGTAATATCACTTGCCGAAAAAACTATACCATCTTTCAAAGGCCAATTACGGATGTCAAGATATTCGGGACTTACCCCCTGCATGCTTGTTGACCAGTTGAGAGAGCCGTTGATAATCTGTCCTCTTGCAGAAACAGCAGGAGAAATTCCATTGATATATTGTGCCTGATTTTGAATTGCTTTCACATCGTTGATGGTGAGTGTTTGAACACTTGTTGCATCAAGTCTCACTCCAGCAGCTACGTTACTGTTTGGACGAATGGTAATCATATTTGAACCCATACTTGATAGCTGATCCTGAATACTTTTTTTGGAACCTTGTCCAATTGCCACCATAGAAATCACCGCAGCAACACCAATAATAATACCAAGCATCGTTAAAAAAGCTCTCAGCTTATTTCGCTGTAGCGCTTTGAATGCGATTCGTATGAGATTTAATATGTTCATAAAAAAGTTTTGTCGCGAGTTGTGAATTCAGAGTTCAGAGTTGAAACCCGTACTGGCAAGAATCGACTCACAACTCTCAACTCTGCGCTAATAATCATCGCTCACTGGCAATGAAGCAAGCACATCTTTCGCTGATCGCCTGCTTTCATTCATAGTATCTTTTATCACTCTCCCATCTTTCAACATCACCGTTCGGCTACTGAAAGAAGCAATATCCGGTTCATGTGTGACGAACACAATTGTCTTGCCTTGATTTTGATTCAGCTCTTGCATCAATGCCATAATTTCAAAAGAAGTTCTTGAATCAAGATTACCAGTTGCCTCATCTGCTAAAATCATCACAGGTTCATTCACCAATGCTCTTGCAATTGCAACACGCTGTTGCTGTCCTCCGGAAAGCTGATTGGGCGTGTGATCCAGCCTGTCAGCCAATTTCACATCTGCCAAAGCCTTCATGGCTCTTTCCCTTCTTTCTTTGGAAGAAATAGTTGCGTTATATAAAAGCGGAAGCTCTACATTTTCAAGCGCAGATGTTCTCGGCAATAAATTATACGCCTGAAAAACAAAACCAATTTTCAAATTGCGCAATCTTGCCAACTCATTTCTTGATAGCGTTCCTACATCTACGCCATCCAATAA
>CAIYPC010000039.1 GCA_903927975.1 uncultured Bacteroidota bacterium
TAATTCTTCCTGTTAAATCTGTCGCTCTACCTTTTAAAAAATCAAATTTGCCGATTCGCGAAAAACGTTCAAAAAAACTGTTCTAACTTATACTCATTATCGTATCTATAAAACCATTTTTATGACAATAACTTTCGTTCTCTCCGCAGTAATATTAATCTTGGCAGTTTTCTTCATCTTGCTTTTTATTGGTTTTATTGTAAGTGGCATGAACCAGCGATCGAAAAATAACAGCAATGAAATAATTGAATTAGACACATCCAATAAATGGACAATTTTATAAGGCAGAAATAAATATCTACGGTGGTTCTTCCAGAGCCTTTGCATGACTGCAAAGGCTTTTTTATTTTCCGAGCAGGTAATTTTATTTTTGATGAAGGCATAATGCATTTCCATCCAGATCTTTCATCCATGCAAACTTGCCCCATGGCGTACCATCAACTTTCCCTGCTTCAATTCCTTGTGTTTTTAGTTCAGCTATTTCTTTTTCAATATCATCAGTTTCAAAAATGATTCCCTGAAAGTTTGCAAGAGATATCGTAGTTGATTCATTAGGCAGGCCAAGTTGGATCCATGTTTGCCCCTCTCCCATCGGAGCTTCTATTATTATCTGAAACCCAAGCTTCAGATAAAATTCTTTTGCTTTTTGCTGATCTGCTACGGGAATCATAAGGATCTCAATCGCTTTCATTTTAAGTTGTTTTAATGACGTGAAAATTTATGTTTGATTAGTACCGATTATTTATCGATTCGTTTATAAAGTTATAAAGCAAATACCATAAACGCCGATGGGAAAAGCACAATCTTAGATGTTGATTGGGACAATCGGTTAATAATATATTTCTACTAGAAAATGCATTACCAAATGCACAGTCCATCGCGAAGTGAGGAAATCAATTTATTCAAAAACTATTTAAGCTTCTTTTTATAATGATAGGTAGATACAATATAACTGCTATCTCGAAAGGAACCATTGAAGCTATAATTGTCTCCTGATACTTTTGAAATGCTCGCAGGCGTAAAATCAAAAGCTATTTCAGTGGTACCAATAAATTTATTCAGTTGAGCAGTTAACATGGCAGTCGATTCAATATTATTTATAATAGATAAACTATCTCGATAGTTTGTTTGCGCCTGTATATTATAAGGACCATAATAGAAAGCGTAATCTTTATTGATCACTGCAATGGAATCAAATGACAGGGAATCTCTTCTTGAAACATTTACAAAATAAGAATGAACATCATTTGAATTGTTCGCCAATGAAAAATGATAGGTAACGGTCGTGAACATATTGATTTCAACAGAATCAAGAATGCCCGATAAAGTATCAAATGCAGGTATTGAATAGCCCCAGGCATTGTTGCCGGTGCCCGCAAGAGCGACTTGATATGAAATGGAGAAATAATGGAAGTCAGAGGAAATTATCGGGCCTGTATGCGTGGTGTCGTTAACAACAGGATTTAGCCTGCAATTATTTTCGCAGCTATATTCCTTAGAACAGGATGCCGCAGCAACAGCCATTGCTATTATCAGCAAACATTTAATAATCGATTTTATACTGCATGAGGCAGGCAGCATAAAAGCTGAAAATGGATTTTTCATGAAACAGAATTGTAAGCTTTCTGTTTTCAAAAAGGTGGATTGCTAAACAAGATCTTAGTGAGCTTTCACAAAGTCGTATTCAAACCAAACATGAAATTTTATTGCTGAATAGGTGTACGCGTTTTCCTGTAATAGGGATACAACATACCGTGAGATAAAACAGCTTTTGAATTTATTTGTAGCACGCCGTTCTATATTTTCATTTTGCACAGAAGGGGAAAGACTAGAAATAAAGAAGGTGAGTTAAAATTGGTAGTATCGTTTGTTTGACCTGTATTTACTAATTGAAATGAGAAAGACATTATAAATATAAATAAAAAATCCGGTAAGGTTTGGCACAAATTATTAACCAAAGTGAATATCGCATGTATAACAGTAACCGAGTATAGAATACCAATCTGTCGAATTGCGAACATTTATCAGCAGCTTTGTTTCCGAAAGAGCATATAATATTGTAACTATATAGCCCATGAAATTTTTTGCAGATAGAATAATACGTTTCAACAGGCAGCTTGAATTCACAGGTGCTTTGCCGAAAGGCATAAGCATTATGAATCCTTTTAAAAACAAAATCGTTGATAAAATTTCATCATCGTTTTATAAAAAATATTATAGCGATAATAATGAAAGGCAATTGATTTTGGGGATCAATCCGGGCAGATTTGGTGCAGGCATCACTGGCGTTCCATTTACAGATCCAAAAAGGCTGATTGAAAAATGTGGGCTGAAGTTTACAGGAGAACTAAAGCATGAACCATCATCTGCTTTTATTTATGAGATGATTGATGCGTATGGCAGCATTGAACAATTTTATAGCAGGTTTTATATCAATTCTGTTTGTCCGCTAGGTTTCACTTCTTTAAACGATAAAGGCAAAGATGTTAACCACAATTATTATGATAGCTCAGTGCTAACGAAAACCATGTATCAATTCATTGTAAATAATATCGAAAAGCAAATTGCTCTCGGTGTTAATACTGATACTGTATTTTGTTTTGGCACAGGAAAAAATGAAGACTTTCTTAGAAAATTAAATGAGGAGAAAAAGTTTTTCAAAAACATTATTGCATTGGAACACCCGAGATATATAATGCAATACAAATCAAAGAACAAGCAATTTTATATCGATAAATATATCAAAGCTTTTAGGAAAATGATTTGACACATTCCCATTCAAAGTAAACATTATTAAAGGATTAGGATTGAAATCATTTTTGAACTGTGAGATAAAAATGATAGTAAAAACTAATTCGTCACACCACTTGATATTTCTAAAATAAGTTTATATTTTGTTGCTTATTTCCTTATCTATTTCGTCAAAAACAAACAATCCCATTTCCAGATTAGCCGACTTTCAATATCCCGCCTCTTCGGTTAAAAAAATTGCAAGAGATAGAACCAAAGTATTTCTTATCTATACACAGCAAGCTTACTAAAATGAACCACATTAAGAAGGTTGATATCTTAAGAGGATTGGCGTTACTGGCAGTCTTTCTTTTCCACTCGCAGGAAAGTTTATTCCCGAATTTTGAGGTGCTTGATTATACAAAAAATCACATCTTCAACATAAGCGGGTTTCGCAGCATTGTATTAAATTTCTGGCCAATTGGTTTTGCATGGACTGCCGTTTATTTGTTTATGATCATCAGTGGTTTTCTTATTCATCTTGGTTATCTATCATTAACAAAAAAATTTAATACGCTCACATTTTATGGAAGAAGAATTTGGCGCATTTATCCTGCATATCTTTTTGCGCTTTTATTTTTCTATATCGCACAAAACCAAAACGGGTCCTTTTTTAATGCTGAAGGAATAAAGAATCTGGTAGCTCATATATTTATGGTTCACAATTTATCAGGCAAATATATGTACAGCATCAACCCAGTATTTTGGAGCCTTGCGCTTGAAATGCAGATATACTTTATCTATCCTTTGCTGTTGATTCTAAGAAAAAAAACAGGGATGTTAAATACGTTAATGATAGTTCTTACATTATCGGTTTTGCTACATTTGATTGGCATATATTTTAACCTTGAACCAAAAGCAGTTTATAGGAAATCTGCGCTCATGTATTTGTTTGTTTGGTGTGCCGGAGCCTTTTTTGCCGAAAAGTTTTATTATAAAGAAAAAATATTCCCAAAAGGAAGCGGGTCTATCATTATTGGCGGAATTGTAGGAACAGTCGTTTGCAAAATATTTTATTTCCCACATTACTTCATGGGCTATTTTGCAACGCTTGCTTTGCTTGCTTTCTTTGAATGGTTCCTTACAACGGATCGCTTTACCCAAAAAAGCCAGATTGCCACTGCTATTTCAACAATTGGTGTTTGCAGTTACAGTATTTATTTAATACACCTGCCATTTTTAAAAGGCATGCTCAACTTCTTCAGTTTCCATTCTTTCAAATGCCTTTCAGTAATTCCTGTGTTTCTAATAGTTTTTGTGATAGCATATCCAATGTACTTATATATTGAAATGCCAGGCATAAAGCTCGGAAAGAAATTAATGGAAGGAAAAAAGGCATTATCACTGGAGAGAATAAAGGGGATATTGGTCATGATAAGAAAGTAAACTACATTTTTTATCATTCCAGGCAAGTGCTTGGTAAATTTTTAATAATCACATTTTGTCAAACAAGATGTTCTTCTCTTTTTTATTCGCATTGAACCACGTTATTAATTCCTCTTTCTTTTTTTGATAAAGCTCATATTGATATTTTGTGAGCACCGCTTGCAACTTCGCTTCCTCTTTTGACAAAAGACTTTTTAGTTTATATCCCTTCGACATTTTATTGCAATCTGTTTTTATAATCGGCTGCGCTTTCAATGTGCCTTCAAGCAAAATGTCATACACTTTCGGATATTGCTTATCGCCCAGATGAAGCATTATTTTTAATGAATCTGAAACCAGTTTTGCTTTTTGTGTTGGCAGCATCTTTTTAAATTCAATCAACGATTGTGCCTTTGTGCTTTGAAAAACAATGACCATTATTATTAATTGAATGATCAATATCTTCATCATGGTCTCTTTTTTAAACATAGTTTTAAATTTTATAAGGTGGATTGTTTTTTATTTTTAAAGAGCTCGATGAAGCCCTGCATTACCAGTCTGAAAGGATTATAAGAAACCTGATTGCCGGGTATTCCATAGATCACTTTTTCTGTTTCTGGTTGATAGGTTTTAAAAATCCTGTCCCACCACATGAACACGCCACCAAAATTTTTATCTATATAAATATCATTGCTGCCATGATGTACGCGATGTGCAGAAGGAGTATCAATCACTCCTTCTATTGCTCCCATTTTTCCGACCGCTTCTGTATGCAGAAAAAACTGATATAGCAAATTGAGGGCATAGGAAGTAACGATGAATTCAGATGGCAAGCCAAGCAACGCCAGGGGAACGAAAAACAACGGGCTGATAAGTGCAGAGAACCAATTTAACCTGTATGCATAAGTAAGGTTCATGCGTGTGCTGGAATGATGGATATGATGAAATGCCCACAGTGGCATCCAGAGATGAGATGCGCGATGAAACCAGTAATAAATAAAATCAGCAAGCACGAACGTGATAATGAACACAGGAACATTGTGACCAAAATGTATGAGGCTGATATTAGATGCGAGCCCAAGTATTGTTAACTGATAACCCGCAAAAATAATTTTCGAGAACTGGAACCCTGCGAGGATCGCCATGTTCACAAACGTCTCTTTTAACTGATATGATTTTTTATCATTGCGCCAGCTCCATATTATTTCCATTATTATAAGCGCAAGCAAAAACAACAATACATTCGTTCTGTAATGTTCTGAAATCAAGCCTCCGTGTTGTACAAAATATTTTTTCATAATCAATTTATTGTATTCATCAGTTAAGAACCCCAAGGTTTGTGTTCGTTTAATAGAAAATATTTCTATTCAGTAAAACGTGTTTTTTCTTCAACCAACAACAAGAATATTTTTAATTGATGTAGTAGTGGATTTATCAAGGCACTCTAAGAATAGAGATTGCTGAATTTAGTTTTAGAGATAACCCTCATTGCGAGGAATGAAGTCTCGCAGTTCTGTTCAGGCGGACAATCTTCTTTGCAAATGGCAATCTGTTTCTATACTAAAAGCAAATTGCTTCTCAGAGCCTCGCAATGACGGATCGAATATTTGACAACTTGTCTAGCTTTGTGTTGCTAGAGAACATCGAAGTAATCTACTCTTAGCAATGCATAAAAAGAAAAGAAGCGCATTGCACTCCTTTTATAAATGACGAACAATATTATTTTATGGAAGCGAAACAGTGCTTGTCGAATTTCCTATTGTAACGGTTGCAACTTTATCGCATGTGCCATTGCCATAATCAAAAATTCCATTGAGCTTTATACTCCCTTTTGTATAAGTAAAAGATAAAATGCCAGATACTATATTCGGGCAAGTTTCCTGTTTCACCAACGGAGTAGTAACATTTGCAGTAAGGCTTTCACTAAATGAATTGCCAATGGTATAACTGCCGGTAACATTAAACACATAGGTTGAAAAATCTAATGATCCAATACCGGCGGTTTGGGTAATGGTTTTCGTACCTGCGAAAGAATACGCAGTATCGCTCGGATATGTAATGCTGCCATCAGTGACTTTTGTAGTATATACAACACCGTTAGTAATAGATGAATTGTTGGTAATGGAATATGTGCCTGCAAGTTTATAACCATTCAAAACATAGTTATTGAACGTTGCAGAAATGGTTGCTCCGGGATTGCGGAACTTATCAGACAAAGTATAAGTGATGGATCCGGAACGCGTGATATTATCCCCGCTTGTACACCCATTGCCAAAATCAACCGTAACAGTTTTTGGATAAGTAATGGTATCAGCAGGGGAAACAGTTACTGTGGCACAATAATAAGCACCCGTAACAGTATTTCCATTCATGCCATCAGTAGCAGCACCGCTTTTTTGAAGAATTAAATTATTGAGGCTTTGATCCTGATTTGTTTGAAGTGTTACGTTCAATGCATCATCAAACATATTATCAGAAGAAGCGCCATTAGTTGCTAAAGTCGTTGCATTGTTATTGTCAGCAGTTGATGACGATGATGAACTGCTGTCTTTCTTGCATGCTGTCATTAAAGTTATTGTTGAGATAAGCAGGATGCCAGTTGTTTTAAGAATTTTTAATTTCGCTTTCATGGTTGTATTATTTTAAAGTTTTTACTCTGAGTGATTGATTACGTTAAAGTTTAAATGCCGCTGTAATGCATTCAGTCAACTCATGCTTTTCTTCAACCAATAACCGAATTTTTACCAATAAGATTCAAAACATTTGTTTTAGGTTGATGCTTAGTTTGTGGAACTTTAGAATATCTAAATACAATTATTCAACCAACTGCGCAATCAGTTCAGCCAACTACATGCAATAAATAGTGCTTTTCGCGTTTGAACATTAATTTTATCTCCATAATGACTCCACTAAAGAAAATAAAATTCAGTTTTTCAACCAATGCGCAAATTGCCTTCTGGGCTTTGCTTTTTCTGTTCATACTGTATATTTCTTATATGAGTATGGGATTTACAATGGCATTGAGCAGGGCATTGCTCATCTTTCTTTGCCACCTTATAAATTTCTATGTAGTGTTTAGTTTTCTCACCCCAAGCTATTTTGAGAAGAAGAAATATTTTTCATTTGCCGCCGGCATATTATTGCTGATCTTATTGCTAACTCCATTTAGGCTTTGGCTTGAAAAAGGATTTGCAATCAATTCAGCTCTTTACGGAGCCAGAAAAAACATTTTCGGGCTTGTGCTTTTTTCAGAAATTGCCATTGCTGCTTTTTCATCACTATTACGCATAGCGGTAAGCACAACCGAAACAAAAAGAAGAATAGTTGAGATGGGAAAACTAAATCTAGAGACTGAACTAAAGTTTTTAAAATCGCAGATGAGCCCGCATTTTTTGTTCAACACTATTAATAATGTGTATTCACTTTCTTTAAGTAAATCAGACAAAGCACCAGAAGCATTATTAAAATTATCGGAGCTGCTTCGTTATTTGTTATATGAATGCAATCATCAAGTGTCGCTTTGTAGAGAAGTTGATGCGCTCCAATCATACATTGAATTATTCCAGCTTCGCTATGAGGAACCATTAAATATATTGCTCATCTCATCCATTGAAAAAAAAGAGATGGGCATTGAACCGATGCTGTTGATACCGATCCTGGAGAACGCTGTTAAGCATTCTGCAATTGGGGTTGAGAAAAATGCTTTTGTACTGATAAGACTGAATGAGGAAGGCGGAACCTTGAAAGCAAACTTTCAAAATTCAAAATCAAAAATCTTCCACTATGATGATGAGGCAAGCGGCATCGGCTTGCAGAATATCAAAAAACGACTGAGCATGCTGCAATTAAAAGAAGATGCTTTGCGGATTAACGAAACAGAAAGTATTTTTGAGCTAACACTCAAAATACCTGCGCAATGAGTCTTTCGTGCGTTATAGTTGATGATGAATATCTGGCCATAAAAATATTGGAAGAATATATTTCCAGAATGGATTCTATTCATTTGATGCACTCATTCAAAAATCCATTAGAAGCGCAAGATTATCTGCAAAAAAATAAAACAGATATTTTATTTCTCGATATCCAAATGCCGCATATAACCGGAGTTGATTTACTGAAAAAACTTTCGTCACCACCATTGGTAATATTCACAACAGCAAGACATGAATTTGCGGTGCAGGCTTTTGAATTGAATGCAATGGATTATTTGGTGAAACCAATCTCATTTCAAAGATTCGAAAAAGCAATTATAAAAGCTGATCAATATCTTCAATTGATGAAGGATAATAAATCATCATCTGCATTACCAGGATTTTTATTGATAAAAAGCGATTATCAAATTATTAAATTGATGCACGATGAAATAATATTGATAGAAGGGCTGAGCGAATATGTGAAAGTGCATACCACAGAAAAAAAGATTATCACATTGGCAGCATTGAAAGATCTGGAAACACAATTGCCTTCAGAAAAATTTATAAGGATACATAAATCATATATCGTTTCCCTGCATCATATCAAATCTTACAATGCTTCAAAAGTTGTGATTTCAAACGGGCTGCAACTACCTGTTGGCAGGGTTTATAAAGAAAACCTGATGAAGCACTTTCGCAATTGAAAATATTCAACGATTTTATTTATGCTGCCTGAAAAGCCATTCCATCATCAGCGGATCACTGTATGCACCAAGCCATGAGAAATGCCCGACCTCAGGATACTGCGTAAGTGCCGGATGTGCGCCTGCTTTTGTAAGCGCTTCAAACATTTGCAAAGAGAGCAAAGGGTTGACTGCAGGATCTTCAGCACCATGAAAAATCCATATAGGAATATGTGCGATGGTTGATGCTTTTGAAACATCACCTCCGCCACAAACAGGAACTGCGGCAGCAAATAAATTCGGATAGCGTTCAATGGCATCATAAGTTCCATACCCACCCATAGAGAGACCTGTGATATAAATCCGGTTGCTATCAATCGGCATCGTCTTTATCATTTGATGAATCAACGCAATCAAAAGCTCCATAGGTTTTGTTGGAGTCGGAAGCATCTTGATGTCCAAACTATTTCTCTCACGTGAAGAATTTGCCCAGCCCATTTTCTCTGGGCATTGCGGAGCAATCACAAATGCAGGATGCATCATCATTGCCTGATCTGTTGCAAAATTCATAACGCCCCATTTCAATTGTGCTTCATTATCATTGCCACGTTCACCGGAACCATGCAAAAAAATTACCAATGGATATTTTCGAAGCGTATCTGCATCAGGATAAAGCTGTCGATAGTTCAGCGTGTCACCTTTATCGTTACCAAATTTATTAATGCTGAAACGGGATGATTGAGAAAATGCTGCATTCATATTCATGCATAAAAAAATCATTGAAAATAAAAAGGCAGATAATAAAGATTTCATGTTGGCAAATTTTGTTTTTGTATAAGCGAGGAAATAAAGATACGGAAAGAAGGCACAAGGTAGTTGATAGGTTGAAAGGTTGAAAAGTCGGCAACCTAAAGCAAGTAAGTCAAGAACAGTGATAAGTGATAAGACACAAGGCGCTAAATTAAAACCCTTATTTACCATGCTGCATCAAAAGAAGCCATATTGCAAATAGATCCCAAAACGTATGGAAGATAATCAGCATCTTTATATTTTTATACTTCTCATAAAAAAGCGCAAATATCAACCCGATATAAAATGGACCAACTACTTGTATAACGTTTCCGTAAGTAAAATGCATCAAGCCAAATAATGCAGATGAAATAAATATAGTCAGGAATTTTGTTTTGAAAACTAGTTGCAATCTCGGCATCAGGTATCCCCTAAAAATAAATTCTTCCACAACACCTGCTGTTATAACTGTGACGTATAACAACCATTTGTTCTGTCTGAACAAATCCAACAATACATTCAGTTTAGAACCATTTGTGGGGAAATGCAACGCTTTTACAAGAATGATATTAATAATAGCGATCCCAAAAAATAAAATGCCGAACAATGCGGGATATGCGCCGAGGTAAAATGTAAATGGATATTTTTTTTCTGGCCAGAGCAGAAAATTATTTTTTTCGATTCTTGTTGCGTACAGCGTCAATATAAATAAGCAAACCCAAAATAATACTCTTGAGATTATTAATATGCTTTTATAACCAACACCAAAATGCTGTAATATTATTCCGGGCATTATCACTGTCGCGAATGACAGTAACGTTGCTAATAAAATCCCGAATATTATTTTTTGTTTGTCTCTGCCAGATGTTATTTCCATGGAGGTTTATTCAGCGATAAATGTAGCAAGGATATTTTGTTTCTGAGCAACTTTGCAGATTACCTCAATATCTCTTCTATTTTTTGCTGAAGCAATGAAAGCAATTGCCTGTCTATCTTTTTCAAATCTTTTTCTTCTTGCCATGGCATGTGCACAGCTCGATAAGACCCTTCTTCATCTGGCTCAAAAAATACTTCAACGTCTCCAATCATCACTTTAAATTTATGAGAATGTCCTTGCAACAATAGATAACCTGTATAATCTTTTTCTTCTCCTTTATATATAATTGATAGCACGAATGGATCTGTCATGAGCAAAGCTCAATATTTTTTAGTTAACGACAACAGAACTATAAGAATAAGAAATGAGAAAGTAGATGGTCAATGCATTACGATCCTAGCATTCGTAAATCCTTTCAGGATAATCAGACAAATCAGGCTAAAATCGTGGTTCACACATTTCTAATGCGAAACGCCGCTCCAATATGTATAATGCTTTGCGCCCAGTGAGGCGATGGCTACTCTCGCGTTGAATGCCATTTCACCAAACACGTCAAATCGGTTCACTTCAGAAATCTCAAACAATTGATCCAATTGTGGGCTTATCTCATCAAGATGTTTCAGAAAAGCATCTGAGTCTCTAAATTTTTCTGTGAGAAACCATTTATCATCTCCTTCATGATAAAACCATTTGCAGCTTAATGTATCGGGCTCATTGAGGTGAACAATTTCATTCATCTCTTTTGCAATCCGTTTGAATGTGTCTAATTGGATATGCGACACAGTTAGTTCAACAGCAAACTTAATCGTTGGCATAAGCAAGCGTTTTTCAGGCTTTAAAAATTGAGATGTACTATTTATCGAAGGGAACGTCTCAGGGAAAATTTATTCTTTCAGTCATTAAGGTAGGTGCGTATTCTAAAGTTAAGCGTTTTTTCGATTATTATTCACAACTCTTCAACAATTGAAAAAAGCTTTCCATTTCAATTCTTTTTTTCAATACTTTCATTTGCAGATTTTTTAAAGGGTTGCCATAACAAACAAGTAAGAAAAATTAGCATACTGCTTTAAATTTTACTTGGTAAATTGTGAATGATATAAATTCTTACATGGGCGCATCTTCATTAATTGTTCTCATCATTGCTGCGATTGCTTTTTCCGCCGGAGGGATTGCTGTCGCAAAGATTTTAGTGAAGGGTACAAAGAACCCACAAAAAGGCCAAGCATACGAGTGCGGCATACCAACAGCCGGCTCTTCGTGGAATCAATTCAACATCGGCTATTATTTGTTCGCGCTTATCTTTCTCATCTTCGACGTAGAATTAATCTTTTTATATCCATGGGCAGTAGTTGTAAAAAAAGTGGGCATGGGCGCTCTTGTTGAGATCATCATATTTCTCTTTATCCTTTTTATGGGTTTTTTATATGCACATAAAAAAGGGGCATTGAAATGGATGTAGGAAAGTGATAAGTGATAAGTAAAAAGTGGTAAGAAAAATGGCGGAAGAAAAATATATATCAGAAGCATTTCCCGGACAAGTTCACCCAACTGCTGGTGGAGGGATATTGGTGACCAAACTTGATGAAGTGATCAATTGGGCACGTGCAAATTCTTTATGGCCGTTGGTATTTGGCACAAGCTGCTGTGCGATTGAAATGATGTCAACTGCTGCCGCAAAATATGACTGGTCGAGATTTGGTTTTGAAGTAGCGAGAGCCACACCGCGACAAGCAGATGTGATTATTATAGCAGGCACAATCGTGAACAAGATGGCACCAGTATTAAAAAGATTATATGATCAGATGGCTGATCCAAAATATGTTATTGCTATGGGTGCTTGCGCAACAAGCGGCGGTCCGTTTTTCTATAATACATATTCTGTGGTGAAGGGCGCGGATCATGTAATTCCGGTTGATGTTTATATAGCAGGCTGTCCGCCAAGGCCGGAAGCATTATTGCATGCATTAATCACATTACAAGAAAAAATAAAAAGCGGCGCAACGAGAGAACAGATAAAAAACCCCAACCCCTAAAGGGGCTTAAAGGAACGATGAGTAACGAAGAGCTAAAAATAAAATTAAGTGAACTTTTTCCTTCTGCAGTTTTTGAAGAAGGTGGAGAATGGTTGACGTTTTTAGTTGAACCAACTAATTGGAAAACTATCGCTCAACAACTTCGTTCATCAAATGATTTTGATTATTTGTTTTGTGTTACCGGTGTTGATTGGAAAACACATTTAACGATGGTCTATCATTTAACTTCTACCACACATCGTCACACATTAGTAATAAAGTCAAAGCTTGATAGAAATAATCCTGAAATAGAAACGGTATCAGATATATGGCGCACCGCAGAATTTCATGAGCGTGAAGCGTATGATTTATTTGGTGTGAAATTTTTGAACCATCCTGATTTGCGGAGATTATTTATGACCGATGATTGGAAAGGCTGGCCGCTAAGAAAAGATTATGAAGACCCGATTAATATGATAAAATTATAGAACCCATTCGTAAAAACTAGTGTATAGAGAAACACAAATATTAAAAGCTGTTCCGTCAAATATTGCGAATGATTTTGATGACAATAATGAGATGATCATCAACGTTGGACCACAACATCCATCAACGCATGGAGTGTTGCATCTTGTTATTACATTAAGCGGTGAGACAATCAAAAACGTGGAGCCTCATCTCGGGTATATTCATCGCTCTATAGAAAAAATGTGCGAGAGCCTTTCTTATCGCCAATTCATTTATGTAACAAGCAGGATGGATTATCTTTCTTCGCATATTAATAATCATGGTTGCGCATTGTGTGTGGAGAAAGGTTTACAGATTGAAGTTCCGGCTAGAGCAAAAGTGATCCGTGTGCTGATGGATGAATTAACAAGACTTGCATCGCATCAGCTTTGGTGGGGAGCGATGGCAATGGATGTTGGTGCGCTCACACCTTTTTTTCATGCATTCAGAGAGCGCGAAACGATCAATGACATTATGGAAGAAACTTGTGGCGCAAGATTAACGATGAACTATATGGTGCCCGGCGGTGTGATGGTTGATCTTCATCCCAATTTTCAAACAAAAACAAAAGAATTTATTGCCCTCTTCAAATCAAAAATTGATGAGTATGATGAATTGGTGACAGGTAATATTATTTTTCAGAATAGAATGAAAGATGTTGGCGTTCTCTCAAAAGAAGATGCAATTTCTTATGGTTGCACAGGACCAACGGCAAGAGCTAGCAGCGTGAGTTGTGATATCAGAAAATTATATCCTTATGAAGTTTATAATCAATTGCAATTTGATGAAGTGATCGAAACAGGCGGCGATTGTTATTCACGATATTTAGTTCGCATGCGCGAAATGCGTCAATCACTTTCCATTGTTGAACAGTTGATCGATAATATTCCCGAAGGAGAATTTCAGGCAAAAACAAAAGCGGTTTTGAAATTGCCGAAAGGAGAATTTTATTCAAGAATAGAAACAGCACGTGGTGAGTTTGGTGTATATATTATTAGTGAAGGAGCAACGACACCATACAGAATTAAATTTCGCTCACCGGGTTTTTCAAATCTCTCTGCGCTCAATCACATGGCAAAGGGATATAAGATTGGAGATCTTGTGGCAATTATGGGATCATTGGATTTGGTGATACCGGATATAGATAGATGATAGTTTACCCCCAACCCCTAAAGGGGGTATGGGAAATGCGTCATAATATTCAAGATCATGAAAATACATTTGATAACCTTCTTAAGCCCCTTTAAGGGTTTGAGTCTAAAAGCCCCTTTAGGGGTTGGGGTATGCTAAGTCTCGAAAGCATAACAAATTCTATTCACGCATGGTTGAACAATACATTCAATCCAACGCTGGCATTGCTGTTGGAATTTGTGATTGTAGGAACATGTGCTATTGGATTGTTCACGGTGCTGGGTTTGGTTTTAGTTTTGATGGAAAGAAAAGTTTCTGCATACATGCAAATTCGTCTCGGACCAAATCGTGTGGGTTATGGAGGATCGATGCAAACATTGGCTGATACTTTAAAGCTCGCTGTGAAAGAAGGACTAACTCCTGATGGTGCAGATAAATTTTTATTCAATCTCGCGCCGTTTATAGTTATTATCATTTCAATGTTGATCCTCGCTCCCATTCCATTTGCAAAAGGTTTTCAGATCTGGGATATGAACATCGGCGTTTTATATGTGAGTGCTGTTTCATCTGTTTCTGTTATTGGTATTTTAATGGCAGGATGGGCAAGCAACAATAAATATTCTTTGCTCGGCGCCATGCGAAGCGGCGCACAAATTGTGAGCTACGAATTATCTGCGGGGCTTTCAATACTTTCAATAATTGTACTCACAGGAAGCTTAAAAATTTCTGACATCATCGCATCACAAGAGAATGGCTGGTGGATTTTTAAAGGACATATTCCTGCGGTGATTGCATTTGTGATTTTTATTATTGCAGTAACTGCAGAAACAAATCGTGCGCCATTCGATTTAGCAGAAGCAGAAAGTGAATTGACCGCTGGCTTTCACACAGAATATTCAGGAATGAAATTCGCGTTGTTTTTTCTGGCAGAATACGTGAACATATTTATTGCATGTTCACTTGGCGCTATTTTATTTTTGGGTGGATGGATGCCACTTCACATTGGAAATTGGAGCGGTTTCAATCACATCATGGATTTTATTCCGTCGTCAATATGGTTCATCAGCAAAGTATTTTTTTTGATATTCGTCATCATGTGGTTCCGCTGGACATTCCCGCGCCTCCGCGTTGATCAGTTATTAAATCTCGAATGGAAATATTTGTTACCAATAAGCATGTTCAATTTATTATTAATGACATTGGTGGCGATTATGGGATGGCACTTTTGACCACGATTTTAAACTGATTAATCTGATTATCCTGAAAATACAAAACAAATAAGCGCTGATGGAAATATCAGATCAGGTCAATCAGAAAAATAAGGCTAGAATCGTGGTTCAGACATTAGTAACAATCTAAAATTCGAAATCCGAAATAGCAACAATGTTCCTGTCCGACTACATATCAGAAATCTTCAACGCAACCAAATCTTTGCTTAAAGGCATGAGGCGGACGGGCTATTATTTCACGCATCACAAACAAATCATCACGCAACAATATCCTGATGTAAAACAAATATTGCCGGAACGTTTTCGTGGTGAAGTAGTGATGACGCATGACGAGAAAAATGAACATGCTTGTACCGGTTGCACTGCTTGTGAACTTGCTTGCCCGAATGGAACAATAAAAATTATTACCAAGTTTGATATTTTGCCCGATGGCAAAAAGAAAAAAGCGATTGATACATTTATATATCATCTTGAATTGTGTACGATGTGCAATTTGTGTATTGAGGCTTGCCCGACCGACGCAATTAAAATGGCTCAAAATTTTGAGCATAGTGTGTATGATCGCAGCCAATTGACAAAAACACTGAATAAGCCAGGATCGAAAATAAAAGAAGGAATAGAATAATTAAAAGTTTGTAGTTTATAGTTTGTGGTTTGTAGTTAAAGGCAAATCGTTGAAAGCTGAGGCATTCACAATTGACCATTTACTATTCACCATTGACCATCCACCATTCACAAAAAACAATCACTTGACTGCTTCACAAATAATATTTTATATTATATCTGCTTTCATATTGGGAACAGGTTTGCTTGCTGTTACGACAAGAAAAATTTTTCGCTCAGCAATATGGCTTTTGTTTTCACTGATAGGCATAGCCGCATTATTCTTTTGGATGGAACTGGAATTTATCGCCGCCGTTCAAATCACCGTTTATGTCGGTGGGATTGTGGTGCTGATTATCTTTTCAATTTTTCTTACACAGAAATCAGGGAATCAAATGGCAAAGCCAGTGCGAAGCCGCGCCATCTTTGCCGGTATCGCCGTGCTGATTGGATTTATTCTTAGTTATCTTTTGATATCACAATATGATTTTCAACCCGCAGGCAATCAACCGCTGGATGCAAGTGTAGGCAATATCGGAACACAGTTAATGAGCACTGGCGAACACGGTTATGCATTGCCGTTTGAGGCAGTGAGTATTTTATTATTGGCTGCAATGATTGGCTGTATTGTGATTGCAATGAAAGCTGATAAGAAGCAAGAGACAAGGAACAAGGCGCAAGATAATACAAGAGAGAATGTTCAAGATACAAGGGACAAGAATGAAGAAAATGAAAGAATTATAAATGCTTAAGAGAAAATAATTTTAAATGAACGACATTCCTTTAACGCATATTTTATTTGTAAGCACAGCGCTCTTTTTTATTGGCATGTACGGTTTGTTCACCAGAAGAAACATGATCACCATGTTGATGTCAATAGAGCTGATGTTGAATAGCGTGAACATAAATTTTGTCGCGTTCAATAAATATTTATATCCGAACCAATTGAATGGAATATTCTTTACCATTTTTATTATCACCATTGCCGCTGCAGAAGCTGTTGTTGCCATTGCGATAATAATAAATCTGTATAGAAGCCATCATTCCATTGATGTGGAAGATGCGGGGGAAATGAAATGGTGAGGGGAGAAGATTCAAGGAACAAGGGACAAGAGGCAAGGAGCAAGAAACAAGAACCAAAACTGATTTGAAAGAGACATGAATTATGCATCATATATAGCTTGGATTCCTTTGCTGCCATTGGCGGTTTTTGTGCTGCTGGGTTTGTGGGGTAGAAAATATTTTAAAAACTCTGCAGGCATTATTGGAACGATTGTTCTTCTTGCAATCACGGTTCTTTCCTTAGTTACAGCTTATCATTATTTTTTTGTTGATGGAAAAGTGAATGGAGTTTTTCAATCTATTATTCCTCTGCAATATACTTGGTTGCAATTCTCCCCAAATGTTTCTATTGATATGGGAATTGTGCTTGATCCGATTTCTGTGATGATGTTAGTTGTTGTAACTTTTATTTCGCTGATGGTGCATATTTTTAGTTTGGGTTATATGAAAGGCGAAGAAAGATTTTCAACCTATTATGCATTTCTTTCTCTCTTCACGTTTTCCATGCTTGGGTTGGTGGTCTCTACAAATATTTTTCAGATATACATCTTTTGGGAACTCGTGGGCATTTCTTCTTATCTTCTAATTGGTTTTTATTTTGACAAACCATCTGCAGTTGCCGCTTCTAAAAAAGCTTTTATCGTAACACGTTTTGCTGATCTTGGTTTTTTGATCGGCATATTGATCCTTTCATTTCATGCAGAGACATTGGATTTTCATACACTCATTACAAGATTAACAACCGCAAATTCATCGCAATTAATCAGCATAACGAGCAATTCATTTTTGGGTGCTTCCAAGCTCACATGGGCATTGACGTTAGTCTTTATCGGTGGTGCAGGAAAATCTGCGATTTTCCCTTTGCATATCTGGCTGCCCGATGCAATGGAAGGACCAACGCCAGTTTCCGCATTGATACATGCAGCAACGATGGTTGTCGCTGGTGTTTATTTGGTAGCAAGATTATTTCCGCTTTATTCATCTGATTTAGCTGCACTCAATATTGTTGCCTATGTTGGTGCGCTCTCTGCAATCATTGCTGCGATCATTGCCTGCACACAAACTGATATCAAACGTGTGCTTGCGTATTCCACCATGTCGCAGATTGGGTTTATGATGTTTGCATTGGGCGTATCGAGGTATGGTAACGAGCATGGCATTGGTTATACGGCATCGATGTTCCATCTTTTCACGCATGCTTTTTTCAAATCATTATTGTTCTTGTGTGCTGGTGCTGTCATTCATTTAGTACACAGCAACGACATGAAAGACATGGGAGGATTAAGAAAATTAATGCCCATTACTCATATTGCATTTTTAGTTGCATGTCTTGCCATTTCGGGCATTCCTCCTTTTTCTGGATTCTTTAGCAAGGAAGAAATTTTATCATCAGCTTACCAATCAAACAAGTTAATTTATTTTGTTGGCGTACTAACGTCAATGCTCACTGCATTTTATATGTTCCGATTATATTTCAACATATTTCATAACAAAGAATCGCACACGGATTTGCATCATGGTGAAGGGACATTCTCCATGAAATTGCCTTTGATTATTTTAACAGCGTGTGCAGCTCTTGCGGGTTTTGTTCCTTTCTCTTCATTTGTAACATCAGATGGCACTCCTCATGAATCGCATGTTGATATTTCTTTTTCTATTCTTCCCGTTTCACTTTCTGTCATCGCAATTTTATTTGCGGCAAGATTATATCGAAAACAAAATGATCTGCCAGATAAAATCGCCAACTCATTAGGAGGGCTTTATCGTTCTGCTTACAAAAAATTTTATATTGATGAAATTTATCTGTTCATTACTAAAAAAATTATTTTCAATCTGATTGGAAGACCAGCCGCATGGATTGATAAAAATATTGTTGACGGATTTATGAATTTGCTGGCAACCATCACAGCAAAAATTTCAGCATTAATCAAAAAATTTCAATCAGGCAAAGTACAGAGCTATGCATTGTATTTTTTTGGGGGGATTGTGGGGTTGACAGTATTGTTTATTTATTGGTGGAAGTAAAAAGAAAATAAATATTAATGAATTTATCGTTACTCATATTAATACCATTACTAACCGCGATACTTATCCTGTTTTGTAAAGGCATTAAGCAGGTTCGCACTATTGCATTAGTCGGCTCGATTGTTCAACTTTCAGTAACATTATTTTTATTGTTCGCTTATTGGCAGGAACGCGCAACGGGTAATGATTCTCACATGTTGTTTGAATTCAATCAAACATGGTTTGATCCTCTTCACATCAATTATCACATCGGCGTTGATGGAATTTCCATTGCCATGATCCTGCTCACTTCATTTGTTGTGCTTGCAGGAATTTTGGTTTCATGGAATACGCAAAAGATGAGCAAAGAATTTTTCTTCCTGCTTATTTTTTTAAGTCTTGGCGCTTATGGCTATTTTATTTCTCTTGATCTCTTCACTCTTTTTTTCTTTTTGGAAATTGCAGTGATACCAAAATTTTTGCTGATTGGCATTTGGGGCAGCGGCAAAAAAGAATACAGTGCCATGAAACTCGCACTGATGCTGATGGGCGGATCCGCTTTGGTATTCGTTGGTTTATTAGGTTTATATTTTAATACAAACACAGGCGATGGTTCGCACACGTTCGATTTGTTGCAGATAGCGCAAATGCATATTCCTATTGAAGTACAAAAAATATTTTTCCCTTTTGCATTTGTTGGCTTTGGAATATTTGGAGCGTTGTTTCCATTCCACACATGGGTGCCTGATGGTCACTCATCTGCACCAACTGCTGCATCTATGTTCCTCGCAGGAATTTCTATGAAGCTTGGTGGATATGGCTGTCTTCGAGTAGCGACTTATTTAATGCCTGATGCTGCGCAAGCATATTCTCCAATTATTATCGTGCTTGCCACCATCGCTATTATCTATGGCGCGTTCGCTACGATGATGCAGAAAGATCTGAAATATATTAATGCTTATTCTTCGGTTAGTCACTGTGGTTTTGTTTTGTTAGGCATTGGCATGATGACCCAAACATCGATCAATGGCGCTGTGACGCAAATGGTTTCTCACGGATTGATGACAGCTCTTTTCTTCGCTGCTATCGGAATGATTTATGATCGCACACATACAAGAATAGCTGCACAGCTTGGTGGTTTGCTAAAAATAATGCCATTCATTTCAACAGTATTTGTGCTCGCGGGATTATGCTCATTAGGCTTGCCAGGGCTCAGTGGCTTTGTTGCCGAAATGACTGTTTTTATGGGCTCATGGCAAAACCCTGACGCACTATATCGCATCGCAACTATTTTATCATGTGCTTCTATCGTGGTGACTGCAGTTTATATATTGAGAGCTGTTGGACAAGCAATCATGGGACCGATTACTGACGAACATTATAATCAATTGACAGATGCAACGTGGAATGAAAAATTTGCTGCGGCTATTTTATTAATCGGGATTATAGCAATTGGCATTGCGCCATTTTGGTTGAGCAATTTAATTAGCCCCGGAACAAAAACCATCATTGAACATACAATTACAACAGCAACGTTGAAATGATTTAACAAGATATGACTACCGACGTTTTTATATTAATGAAATTTGAGTTGATAATCGCTATCGTCATTTTTATTTTACTTTTTGTGAAAGTGGGAAGCGATGGTTGGTCAAATAAAAAAACACTGAATGTCATCAATATATTATTGCTGATAAATTTCATCGCTGGATTTTTTATGAATGACGATGGAACATTATTCGGCGATATGTTCCGCACAAATGATTTGATTTCATTAGAAAAAAATATTCTTAACCTTGGCACGCTCATCATTTCTGCACAAGCATATTCATGGCTGAAAAATCATAAGCATGTTTTGGAGTTTTATATGTTGCTGCTATCAACATTGCTCGGTATGTTCTTAATGATCTCCGCAGGAAATTTTTTGATGTTCTATCTGGGATTGGAATTATCAACCATACCACTTGCAGCAATCTGTAATTTTGATTTGGAAAAACGACAATCATCAGAAGCTGCTATGAAACTTATCATTTCATCTGCATTCTCTTCAGGATTATTATTGTTCGGCATCTCGCTTGTTTATGGAACGACTGGAACGTTAAGTTTCTCAGAGTTGTCGCCGCTTCTTAACGGAAGCGAATTACAATTGTTTGCATTCGTTTTATTGTTAGCAGGATTTGCTTTTAAGATTTCTGTTGTTCCATTTCATTTATGGACGGCGGATGTTTATGAAGGCTCGCCTGTTGCAGTCACTTCTTATCTGTCGGTAATTTCAAAAGGTGCTTTTCTTTTTGTTTTCGTTTCGGTGCTGTATAATGTTTTTAAACCTATTGCTGACACATGGTACAATATGCTTTTTCTGTTGAGCGTGCTTACTATGATCATTGGAAATTTATTTGCCATCAGACAAAATAACCTGAAAAGATTTCTTGCATTTTCATCCATCACGCAAATGGGTTTTATTTTGGTTGGCATTTCAGGAAGCAGCCAAATGGGACCAGCTTCTGTTATTTATTTTTTGCTGATTTATATTTTTTCTAATCTTGGCGCATTTGGTGTGATTGCTTTTGTGAGCGCAATAACCGGCAAAGAAACGATGGATGATTATAAAGGCTTTTATAAAACAAACCCGTTCTTAACATGGGTGCTAACCATTTCATTATTTTCATTAGCCGGCATTCCTCCAACTGCTGGTTTCTTTGGTAAATTCTTTTTGATAATGGCAGGTGCAGGAAAGGGAAATTATATGCTCATCAGCATTGCAGCATTGAATATGATCATCTCATTATATTATTATCTCAAAGTGGTGAAGGCAATGTTCATGGATGCAAATGATCAGCCAATCGAAAAATTATCGATTGATACTTTGCCGAAACTTGCGATGTTGATTTGTGTTGCAGGAATTATTGTGGTCGGGTTTGTGCCAGCTATTTATGATTATATTTATTCTTTGAGTTTAACGTTTTAAGAACTGCCAACTCAAAACTGTAAACTGAAAACTCAACATGGCTATCAATCAAAATCATTTGTTCGAAGAATTGAATGGAGTGAAATGTGCCATTGCAGAAAAGAATGCAACAAAAGAGAGAGTTGATTTTTTGAAACAGGTTTTAGAATTTAATCATTACACGGTTGTTGTAGTTGCAAGTCCTCCACCAAAAGTAATTCCTCCAAAACCTGCACCAGCCGCTGCCCCCAGCGCGGAAGCAACTGCGGAAACTGTAGCAGCAATAGCAGCTCCGTCTCCTCCACCAGCACCTGAAACTTTTACTGTTGGCGTAACAGATGTAACCTTCAATCCCATCAATGCAATTTTTGGAAGATTATTAAAAGCACCTGGAGGGCATATAGTTACTCTGGCTTATTGGCAACAAAAAGAAAAGGAACCGCATGATGAGATTCCTTATTTTGATAAAGGGATATAATTTTTCTTCAGCTCTACAACCTGTCATGTAATCTCTGTCATTCCATTCAACTAATTCAATTTCTAATCATTTAAATTAAAATGTTGCTTATTACCAACATTTTTACTTATTTTGTGGATAATATCCAACAATTATGAAAAGTAAAAAACAAATACTTTTTCCAAAATACCAGAAAATTTTAGAGCAGGTTGGGGAAAATATCAAACTGGCAAGAAAACGTCGAAGGCTTACTACCATTCAAGTGGCTGAGCGTGCAAACATCGATCGCTCCACGCTTTATGAAATAGAGAAAGGCACGTCGAGTGTTTCTCTGGGAGCGTACTTCAACACTTTACGCGTATTGGGTTTGCAAGATGATTTTCTAAAGCTTGCAGCAGATGATGAATATGGGAGAAAGCTTCAAGACTTACAATTAACAAATACTGCGATTAATAAAAAGCTTAAGTAACAATGGCGGGCAAAACAGATACACTCGTATATGCGCATTGGATTGGCATGGCTGAACCACAACGCATAGGTGTGCTTGCAGCTCAACAGGCTAAAGGGAAAAAAGCATTCAGCTTTGAATATGATAAACAATGGCTCGCTTCAAAAAAACAATTTTTATTAGACCCAGACATATCCTTGTATTCAGGCACACAATACCCGAATGGCAAAGAGAATTTCGGGATATTCATGGATTCCCTGCCTGACACTTGGGGCAAAACCTTAATGAAGCGCAGAGCTGCGCAGGAAGCAAGGGCGTTGGGAAAGAACGCTCCAACATTATATGATATTGATTTTCTTTTAGGCGTAGATGATAACAGCAGGATGGGCGCATTGCGCTTTAAGCTCGACCCCAATGGTGCATTTTTGAATGATGATAAAAAATATCCAACACAGCATTGGTCGCATATTAAAGAATTGCAACACGCCGCAAAGATGCTTGAATCAGATAGAGAAAATGAAGAGGTGAAAAAATGGCTTTCAATTTTAATTGCACCAGGATCCTCATTAGGCGGCACCAGACCTAAAGCAAATATTTTAGATGACAAGAGTCATCCATGGATTGCAAAATTTCCGGCAAAAGCTGATACCATTGATAAAGCTTTGTGGGAATATCTGGCGTATAAACTGGCAGTAAATGCAGGAATTGAAATGGCGGAATCAAGAATTGAAAAAGTAAGCGGGAAATATCATACTTTCTTTACAAAAAGATTTGATAGGCTAAAGAGTGAGCGTGTACATTTTGCATCGGCTATGACGATGACTGGCAATAATGAGGACACAATTAAAAATAATCCTGCAAGCTATCTTGATTTGGCGGAGTTCATACAATATTCAGGATCTAACAATGAAGCAGACCTTCATCAATTGTGGAAACGGGTTGTTTTCAATATTGCTATTTCGAATACTGATGATCATTTGCGCAACCACGGATTCATTTTAAAGAAAGATGGGTGGCGATTGTCACCTGCTTATGATCTTAACCCTTCAATTGACAAAGATGGTCTTGCCTTAAATATTGACTCATCTGACAATGCGCTCAGCTTTCAACTTGCTAAAAGTGTGGGCACATATTTTCAGCTCACTAATCAACAAATGAATAAAATCATCAACAAGGTTAATGGAGCGGTAAAGAACTGGAAAAAAATTGCAGATGAAATAGGCGTATCAAAAAAAGAAAAAGAATTGATGTCAAAAGCTTTTATATAAAACTTCAGATGATGAGTTTCTATTTGCTAAAAAACAATTTCTTCAGAATCTCTTCAGAATTCCTAAATATATTCATGGTTTTTTTACAAATCTCAACCCAAAATAAGTATTGCATAAAATGAGAGGCTGCATATTAATTGGTTTCCTGATGCCATTCCTTGTTGCAGCGCAGGATAATTATGAAATTCAGGTGTATGCTTCCCCAACCGTTGGGAAAGACACTACGATGGTTGAGCTGCATAGCAATTTTAGTTTTATCGGAAATGGCGCAGCCGGTGGAGTTGTCTCCACGAATCACATGGACAGGGAAACTATTGAAATAACGCATGGTTTTACACCATGGTTTGAAGTTGGTTTTTATATTTTCAACGCCATTGGCGATATGGGCCGCACAAACTATGTGGGCAGCCATCTCCGCCCACGTGTGATGGCACCAACGAGTTGGAACTGGCCTGTGGGCGTGAGCATTTCATTTGAAGGCGGGTTTGTGAAAGACGGATATGATCCCGATACATGGACTTTGGAAGTGAGGCCAATAATTGACAAACAAATCGGGTCTGTCTATCTTGCTTTGAACCCCGTGCTGGATGCGACTTTTAAGGGTGCTGATGCGGGCCGAGGGCTTGTCTTCGCGCCCGATTTTAAATTCAGCTATCAGATAGGGAAAGTGTTTGCATACGGAGTTGAGTATTATGGATCATTCGGTCCGATAACAAAGTTTGATCCTGTAAGTGTTCAACAGCATCAGTTGTTTCTTGCAGTCGATGCAGATTTTGATCCGCGGTGGGAATTCAATGCTGGTTATGGTTTCGGCCTCACGCCAAGCATTGACAGAAGCATTTTCAAAGTTATTTTGGGGCGAAGATTTGGTGGAAAAAAACATCTTTCCCAAACCGCTAGCAACATACATCGTTATGGGTACAGATAATTATTCAATAGCCTTAATACAACAACAAAAAATTTATGCCAACAGAAAATTTTGCTGAAACAACTACCTCAATAAGCTTTAATCAAATCCACTCACTGCCTTTACGCATCTGGCACTGGGGCACATCGCTTGCAATAACGGCAACATTAATAACTGTTTTACTTGCTTCGACATTATTCAAAACAAAAAATAATATTTCAATGGTGCAGGAGCAATTGCAGCAAAAGGGTGTAACGGTTTCTGCTAATCAGGCACGGAGTGTTGCACATGAATACAGCGATAAATTATGGGACACACATAAAATTATTGGGTATGTAATTTCTTTTTTGTTATTAGCAAGGTTGATCATTGAAATAGCTCAACCATCTGAACAAAAAATGAAAATGAAAATCAGAAATGCATCCAGTTTCCAGTCTAATAATATCATTGAAAAAAATGAGCAGAAGCATTATCTTTTTGTTAAACGCATTTATCTATTTTTTTACGCTGCCATTTTAATAATGGCTATCACTGGGCTTGGGCTTGCGTTTGAAGATACCCCGTGGTTAAAAGATTTTCAAAAAACTTTAAGAAGCATTCACAGTTTTGTTCAATATATTATTTATGGTTACATCGTAATTCATCTTGTTGGCGTTTTGCTTGGGGAAGCCGGAAAGCATAAAGGAGTCGTTTCAGGGATGATACATGGAAACAAAAGTTAATTATTTTTTTTGAGCGCAACGTAGCTGATCATCTTTCGTATTATGTTATTATATATCTAAAAACTGTTTTTATCTATGAGGAAGATGATTTCTCTTTTTGTTTGCATTAGTTTTTTTTCTGCACCCGGCTGGCACAATAAGCAGGAAGCAAAACAAATTGCACAAAAAGAAAATAAACATATCCTGCTGAATTTTTCAGGATCCGTTTGGTGCGGTCCATGCATCAGGATGCACAAAGAAATATTTGAGAACGATGTTTTTAAAAATATGGCAGATACCCAATCAGTGCTCGTGAATGCAGATTTTCCAAGGGTGAAAAAAAATCAGTTACCCACGCAGCAGGAAATCAATAACAAAATAGCTGATCAATATAACCCGCAGGGAAAATTTCCATACACATTATTATTGGATGCAAATGGAAAAGTGCTGAAGGAATGGGAGGGTTTTCCAAATGAACCGCCACAGGAATTTACAATTGAAATTAGAAATGGCATTTATGCCGACAGAAAAAGTGAATGAGCCAAAGAACTGTTTTTAGTAAAAGCCTCAAGTTAATGGGCAACAGTTTTCAGATAAGCGCCGTTGCTGAAAAAGAAGATTGGGCCAACGAAAGAATTGATGCTGCCATCCATGAAATTCAGCGCATAGAAAAATTACTGACGACTTTTAACGATGAAAGTGAAACAGCGCTCATTAATAAAAATGCAGGTATAGAACCTGTTGCAATTAGCGAGGAAACATTCAACATCATCGAACGATCAATAAGAATTTCAACAATCACGCAAGGCGCATTTGATATTTCTTATGGCTCGGTTGACAAACGCTTGTGGAATTTTGACACAAATATGAAATCGCTTCCCGATAAAGAGACGGCAAAGAAAATGGTGAAGCTGATCAATTATCGTAACATCATTCTTGATAAAGAAAAAACAACGGTGTTCCTGAAAGAAAAGGGAATGCGCATTGGCTTCGGCGGCATCGGAAAAGGCTATGCTGCAGAAAAAGCAAAACAGGTGATGAAAGAAATGGGGGCAGAAAGTGGAGTTGTAAACGCATCTGGCGATATGACCGCATGGGGATATCAGCCCAATGGCGAGGCATGGACAATCGGGATTGCGAACCCAAATGCGAAGCAGGAAATATTTTCTTACATGAACATTACAAACCTTGCTGTCGCTACTTCAGGCAATTATGAAAAATACATAATGGTGAATGGCAAAAAATATTCTCACACAATTGATCCACGAACAGGCTTGCCCGTAAGAGGGATAAAAAGTGTGACCATCATCAGCGCGAATGCAGAAATAGCGGATGCGATGGCAACGCCGGTTATGATCATGGGGATCCGTGCGGGATTAGATCTGATCAATCAGATGAACGACATAGAGGCAATCATTATCGACGACGATGATAAAATTTATAAATCCAATAATATTCATTTCAATTAAAAATTTTTGTTGTGCAGCCCCATCGCGGACATGATCCTCAATTCTTGTGCGCATGTGAAAGAATATCAAAAAAGCAGGATCAACGATTCTGAAATGATACTTGCAAAAAGAAAGGTGGAAAAGAATAGCTTTTACTTACTTACCGAAAAGTGCTAAAAATTTTTTGATGAGTTTATTTTAACTTTAGTAGATAAATTTTGTAAATCTGAAAATTACAGTTTATGAAAAAATTATCTGTTCTTTTTTTGATGGTAGCCTTTACAGCGTGCAGCGTTAAGCTTATTCCGCCTTCACAACCGGATGTTGACAGAGTATCGGTTAAATATCCAGGCTACACTTTAGCAGAATTAAATGATGGCAAAGCACTATTTGAGCAAACCTGCAGCAGATACCATCGATTAAAAAACCCAGCATCCAGAAATGAGGAGAAATGGAAAGAAATTGTCCCAAAGATGATCGGGAAGCTGAACAAAAAAGAGGGGAGGGAAGTGATAGATAATAAGCAACAGGAATCTATTTTGCGGTACCTGATAACGATGAGCACCGCAGCGAAGCCTTCACGATAATAAGTCAACAAGAAAATCTATTCCAGAATAATATACTTTAAGGCAATCCATAAAGTGTTTTAGGTTGCCCATGTACGTTAATTGCGATATCTTCAAAATTTTCGTTACTTATACTTCAGTTTTTTATATCGATAAATTTATTGTAGCCAGAACATGCGGTATTCTGCACAATCTGCATTCAAAGAATTTCTTTTCCAAAATCTTCTTATTGGCTTTTCGCAATTGTAACTTTCTTGCTTGCTAAATAATAACAACTTCAATGATTTGCGGATTATCCGTTCTTTCAACTAATTTATTACACGATTCAAGAAAAAATACTCTCAATCCTTTTTCGAACTTTTTTTATGAAAATATCTCCTACATCACAAACCCTCGCTTTTTAACACAGCAGCAATACCCGACAATCTGCATAATGAAGATTTTAGGAAATACATCTCTTCGGCAGGCACTTGCAGCAGCGTTGAGCAATGCGACGAAAATCATGTCCCGCAGTGATAAGAATCATGTTTATTTAATGCAATGTCAAATATTTTCGTCGGACGATTTAGTACAACATAATTCAGATCATCTAAACACATTTTATGAGACACCATAGTCAGAGAGCAGAATTTTATGTTTTAGTCCTTTTATTATTTCCAGTTCTATACCTCTTCACATTTTCAAAAAATGTCACGCAAACCAAGCCTTGGTCAGTCCCAACTCAGGCAAGCAATGTAAAAAACCCTGTTATGGGTAACGCTTCCACATTAAAGGAAGGCATGGCCTTATACCAATCGTTTTGCACCCCATGCCACGGAAATAAAGGGAAGGGAGATGGGCCAGCGGCAGCGGCGCTCACTATTAAGCCAGCCGATCATACATCGGCCACAATGCTGGCGGAGACAGATGGTTCCTTATTTTATAAAATATCTGAGGGCCGCACCCCAATGCCACAGTATAAGGCTGCACTGACAGAAACCCAACGCTGGGAGTTGGTCGGATTCATTAGGACGTTGAACAGAACAGTCAAGAAATAAAGACATTTTTTATAACCAGGATCTTTGCATTTCAATTTTAAATTGTATGAGAACAAAAAAATTTATTTCAGGTGTTGCGATAGCTTTGCTCTTAAATTTTCTTCTTGAAAACTATGCTGCAGCCCAGCAAACGACCGTTGACTCTGCATTGCTCGACAGGGTAACTGAACTTGAAAAACAATCGGCTTATAAAAAATCAGGCGAAGATCATTTTATGGTAGTCGGTGTTGCCACTTTGGGGTTTGCGGCCTATAAATCAACCAACAACCTGAGTGGTGTTTCTTCTGTTTCAAAAGGAAATAGTTTTCCGGATGCGGACAACTATGAATTTAGTCCGATGCTATTGTGGAGACATGGAGATAAATTTCTAATGGAGTTCGAACCCTCCTTTAATAATAATGGCCTCAGCGTAAACTGGGCCGATATCTCTTATTTTGCCGCCCCTAATCTGATAATAAGGGCAGGCTATTTTGTGTTGCCTTTTGGCACTTACGCCAAAAGGGAAGCCGCAGGTTGGATCGATAAATTAGCTACAGACCCGATGGGCATCGCTGACATGACCCCCACCGATTATGGGGTTGAGGTGGAAGGTGGGCTGCCTATGGGCAACATGAAAATGAACTATGATGTTGCCCTGACCAATGGCAATCAATTGAATGCTGATGGCACATTGACCAGTGGCAATATTGTGGATAATAACAATAATAAAACGGTCACTGCGCGTTTGGGCTTTCTCCCGTTTTCTAATTCTTCATTGGAAATTGGGGTTTCCGGTATGTTTGGTAAGGTGGGCAACCAAGCAAGCCCCATTCAAAACACAAAAGGAAATCTGTATGCTTTTGACCTGAACTATGTAAAAAATTTCAGCCCTATTTTATTAAATATCAAATCACAATATAACATTCAGGATATCGGCAACGTGAATTACATAAGCCCTGTCGATTCCTCAAATTATACGTTCAACAACCACACAACATCGTTCTTTGCCCAATGCTCCATAAGGCCGGTGGGGCTACAGGGGTTTATAAAAAATGTTGAGATAGCCGGCAGGTACACGACATTCAACACTCCCGCTAATTCAACATTTGGCGCTAACCAACATTCTTTTACAGTTGGTCTGGATTATTGGATCAACTGGAGAACTGTTTTCAAAATAACATACGATGCCTACACTGGCAACAGTACGGGCACTGAGGCGCTGAATTCTTTTACGGGATCCACAAAAACCAACACATTTTATTTGCAATTTTCTATTCAACTGTAAAACAAGCAATATGAAAATATTATCCTTAAAGAAAATTTCCTCTATTATCATACTGATGTTTTTAGTACTGATGATAACGGTAATGCATAGTTGTAAACCAAGCCAACTGGTTGCTGCAAAAACAGGAGCACAATTGTGGGCCGAGAATTGCCAGCGTTGTCATAACACGCCCTCACCTAGCACTTTTTCGCCCGAACAGTGGGAAACCGTTGGTCTCCACATGCAGACCCGCGCTTTGATCACAGAGGATGAGCGCAAAAAGATAGTCGATTTTTTAAAACAATAAGAGCTTATTCATTAAGCGAAAACTTCAATAAGAAAGCTTAAGCAAATTTATCTACGGGGCGTTTATTGCTCTTTTGCCGGTTCAGGATCTCACGGTGGAAAAATAAATTAAACATGTCTCGTCAGACAACCTAAATTGCATATTATCGTATTATTTCATAATACATCTCACAGGCTTCATAAAAATAATTTGAGAAATGGTAAAAGCGGTTGTGTTTTCAATTTGCATTGTCTTCTTCTTTTCAAGGGATTGGCATCATAATATGGAGGAAGCAAAGCAAATCGCTCAAAAGGAACATAAACATATCCTGCTCAATTTTTCGGGATCCGATTGGTGCGGTCCGTGCATTAGGATGCACAATGAAATTTTCGGGAATGATGCTTTTCAAAATATGGCAGATACCCAACTGATCCTTGTGAATGCAGATTTCCCAAGAAAGAAAAAAAACCAGCTGTCGGCAGAGCAACAAGGGATGAATAATGCAATGGCTGATAAATATAATCCTCAAGGTAAGTTCCCTTTCACAGTGCTTCTCGATGCTAACGGGAAATCACTGAAGGAATGGGATGGTTTTCCGAATGAGACAGCAAAGGACTTTACGATAGAGGTCAGGAATGGGATTTATGCTGATAGGTGATATGACCCGCAAATCCAATAATATTCATTTCAACTAAAAAATTTATGATGAAAAGAAATGCGTTAATAAAATATTGCTGCACGATCCCAATTGCGGGCATGATCTTCACTTCTTGTGCACACGTGAAAGAATATCAAAAAAGCAGGATCAACGATTCTGAAATGACACTTGCAAATAGGAAAGTGGAAAAGGGTGAAATGAATGCACAATCATATCGCGAAGGATCATCCGGCGCCAATGGAGGAAAAACCGGCGGCGGCTGCGGGTGCAATTAATTCAATGACCAACTGAAAACAGTACATGAAAAAAATCTGCCTCACTGTTGTTGGCATGTATTTTATGCTATTACATGCATTCTCTCAGGTTTCTATAAAGGATACTTCAACGTATAAGCCTAAAAAATTGAAGTTGGATGAGATCAATCTGGTCTCGAGTTATTATAATCAAACAGCTGATAAATCGGCCGTGATGGGAGGAAGGACCGACAGCAAAGGGATTGGAGATGTAACAGATTTGGCGAATGGCATCGATATAAAATTTATAGGCTGGGACAGCAAGAGACGGAAAAATACATTGACAGGAGGAATTGGGGTTGACTATCACACTGCGGCATCGCAAGCTTATGTTGACTCAAACGGCCATGCACGCAACAACGGCACAAGAATATATCCAACGCTCGACTGGTCAATTGAAAATGAAAAAAAAGGGACTGAGTTTGGCATAGGCGCTTATTATTCTGCCGAGCATAATTATTATCATTCCATCGGGCTCAATTCTTCGTTCTCAAAAAAAACACATAACAATGGAGAATTTAGTTTTAAGCTTACTGGTTATTTTGATCAGATCAAAATGATAAAGCCATCAGAATTCATCCCGGTTGATTCTATAAAAAATGTTTCTTCTGCTGATAGTATTGTATACATAACGACAGCAAGTGGTCGCACAGAGTCGATCGTTTATCAAAACGGTGGCATTGTCAGCAGTAGCAGGGGTTCAAGGGTTGTCACTCCCTCTAAACCCAGAGATACATATACTGCGTCATTTTCCTTTGCACAGGTCATCAATTTGCGGATGCAGGGAAGCATCGCTTTGGATTTGGTTTATATGAATGGGTATTTAGGATTGCCATTTCACCGTGTATATTTCAATAACGGAAAAGATACTGTTGAGAACCTCCCGTCGCAACGGTTTAAATTTCCGATTGGGGTCAGACTAAATTATTTTCTTGGTGATAATATTATCCTGCGAGGTTATTATCGCTTTTATATCGACAACTGGGGCCTGGTATCGCACACCGCAAGCCTCGAAGTGCCAATAAAGATCACGCCATTTATCTCATTGTCGCCTTTCTACAGATATTATGTGCAGACGGCCGCAAAATATTTTGCGCCCTATGAAGGGCATTCTCCGCAAGACCAATATTACACGAGCAATTATGCGCTGGCGGATTTCAAGAGCCATTCTTTTGGAATGGGAATAAGACTTGCCCCACCAAAAGGCATTTTGATAAAAAGTTTGAGCGTGCTTGAGTTGAGGTACTCTCATTATACCCAAACAACAGATCTTGCAGCTGATATGATTTCACTGAATTTGAAATTCAAATAAAGATTTCAAATCGTATTTAACCGATGCTACATTAATGATAAATCTGCCAATAAATAAGAAAGGTTTATTGTTATTGCTTATTGCGCCGTTATTTGCTTCATCGCAAACTAATAATGCGTTGCAGGCAGATTCCGCAAATAAAAAAGATGTAATAGAATTGATAAAAATTCTTTTCCATAAAGGTCCGAAAGCAACCGACTCTAATAAATTACGAAAGGTTTATTATTCTTTTTTGCCGGTAAGTTCACAGATTCCAGGCGCGGGAATTGCCTTGGTCACTTCCACTACCGCTGGTTTTCATATTGGCAACAGGAAGAGCACTTCATTATCTACAATAACTTTTTCACCCTACATAACTTTTACTGGTCGGCTAGGTTATACATTCCGATCAAATATTTGGCTGAAGAATGATGGCTGGGAAATAATGGGAGATACAAGGTTTCTATATTATCCACAATATACATGGGGCTTGGGCGGCAATACAAATGAGCAAGATAAGTTAGCGGTAAATTATAAATATGTACGTTTTTATCAGACACTTTTAAAACGAATAAAACCATACTTGCTTGCTGGCATAGGCTATCATGCAGATGCGCATTTTGATATTGATACATTTAATGATTCATCAGGACTTGCAAAATTTACCGGGTATCAATATGGCACAAGCTCTACAGAAAATTCATTTTCATCTGGCCTTTCAGCAAACTTATTATATGACGCAAGAAGAAATGCATTCAATCCATTTCCTGGTTTTTATGCCAATATTGTTTACAGGATCAATCCAAATTTTTTAGGTAGCAACAATAACTGGCAGTCTCTTTATATAGATTTCAGGAGATATTTTTCTTTTAATAAAAGCAATCAGAATATGATTGCTTTCTGGACATTCTACTGGACAGCGATGAAGAGCCACACTCCATATCTCGATCTGCCAAGCATCGGTTGGGATCCTTATCAACAACGCTCCGGGCGTGGGTTTGAGCAAAACCGCTATAGGGGAAACAGGTTGTTTTATTTTGAAACAGAATATCGCCGCGATATTACTTCAGATGGACTTTGGGGTTTTGTGCTGTTCAGCAACATAAACACAGTTTCTGAGCAATTAACCAACCAGTTTGCATATTTGCATATTGCTTGTGGGGGCGGTTTGCGCATCAAATTAAATAAACACACCGGAACAAATATTTCACTTGATTATGGCATTAGCAAAAATTATTCTGCTGTTTACCTGAACCTTGGAGAAACGTTTTAATTATTGTTTATTGATGCGTGTAAATCAGACACCGCTAAGTAAGAACTTTTGCAATGCATAACAGCAATGTACAACCGAAAAATATATATGCACTTTGAAACCAAGTACACTCTTTTTCATATTTCAACTCCACAGCCTATCATGCGATCGCTTATCATTCCATTCAGGCGTCGGGGCGAAATAAGATTTATCTGTTGGCAACAAATGTTTTTTCACTTCTTCATCAATCAATTCTATTCCAAGTCCTGGAGCGCTTAATGGCACGTTCGCAAAACCTTTTTCAAAAAGCTTACGACCGTCAGTAGTTTTGACAAGAGTGTCCCACCACGGACTATCAAGAGAATGATGTTCAAGCGCTAAAAAATTTTGTGTGGCTGCCGCACAATGAACACTTGCCATAAATGAAACAGGGCTTCCCGCAAAATGCATCGCCATTGCCACTCCATGCTCTTCTGCATAATCACCAATTCTTTTTGTTTCTAAAAGTCCGCCGGATGTTGCCAGATCAGGATGGATGATATCGACAGCATGCGCATCAATCAAAGGTTTGAAGCCACTTAATAAATAAATATCTTCGCCTGTCAAGACTGGCGTTTCAAGGGCATCGGAAATTGTTTTCCACTGCTCGGTATATTGCCATGGAATCATATCTTCCAACCAAGCAAGACGATAAGGCTCCACTTTTTTTCCAAAGCGAATTGCATTGTTCAGATCAAAATGTCCATAATGATCTGATGAAAGAGGAATCTCATATCCAACAACAGAACGTACTTCGCTGATAATCTTTGCCATTTCATCCAAACCTTTTTCGGTTATCTGAATGGCAGTGAAAGGATGTTTTGTATTGGCATAATCCATGTAACCACCTTCCCATTGACCGAGATTTGTTCCCCAAAATTTACTGTTCACCAATGCATCCGGCGTTCCTTTTACTTCACCAATTGAAATATCCATTTTCAACCAAGTCATTCCCTGCACTTCCAAACGATGTTTTATTCTTGCTTTAAATTCATCTAATGTTGGAGCTTCGGGAGTGTCGGCATACATACGAACTTTATCACGGTAACGCCCACCTAATAATTGCCACGCAGGCACATTATATGCTTTGCCGCAAAGATCCCAGAGCGCCATTTCAACGCCGCACACACCACCACCCTGACGTGCATTGCCTCCAAATTGTTTTATCATTTTAAAAAGCATTTCCACATTGCATGGATTTTCTCCGAGTATGCGGCTCTTCAACATCAATGCATAGCGTTCATCTGCCCCATCTCTCACTTCGCCCAAACCATAAATGCCCTGATTGGTATCGATACGTATGATTGGCGTGCGACCAACATTTTGTATCACACAGTAACGCATATCCGTAATTTTTAAATCGGAAGGCGCTGAATAACGATTCACTTTTTGTGTGCTCTGAGCAATCAATTCTTCAATAGGCGTAAACATAAATGCGCCGCCCAAAGCAATACCGCCCAAGGCAGATTTTTTGAAAAATGAGCGGCGGCTGTTTTCTTGTTCCTTGTTTCTTGTTTCTTCTATATTATCTAAATCTTTCAGCCCGATTTTTTGTAAGAATTTTTTTGAGGGAGTCATTGCAAAAATTTTGATAGTGAATCAATAAAATTGTTCTCAATATTTTTTTGGAAAAATTACCAGTTTCTTTCTTTCATATACTCATCCAATTCTGTTCTTGTCATTGGAAGATTTTTTTGCGCATCGAGCCATTGCAGAAAATCTTTTTTTATTTCATCACTCCATTGCTGATCAATTTGCCCAGGCGTATATTTCCCTTCGCGCAAACGCTGATGCCCAAACGCATCTCTCAATTCTATAAACTCTGCATTCTTTACAAGGTCTTCTAAAAATTGCGCGGGAATAAAAACAACACCGCCTTTTTTTGCAAGCACAACATCACCCGGAAGCACTGTTGCCCTTCCAATTCTTATCGGCACATTAATGCCAGCCAACATTGTTTGTTGCAGATAAGAAGGATCGTAACTTTTTACCCAGCCATTAAAACCATTGATTTCTTCGAGTCCTTCAATATCTCTCACGGATCCATAAAACACAACGCCCCTATGAGATTTTGCAAAAATCGCATTGCCGAGGTTGTCGCCAATCAATGTGCCATCAGGACCTTTTCCATAACTGTCGGCCACGTAAATATCTCCATCTTTCAAAACATCGATAGGCCAAGAATTGGTGCTGCCAATGCGGCCTTCTGCTTTGCCTTTATCTTTTATCAGCTTATCATAATCGGGCCGCAATGGCATGTACTGCGCAGTCACTGCACGCCCTACCATTACAGAGTCAGGACGGATCACCATCCAGTCTCCCTCAAATTGATTTTGATAACCTTTGTTGCGCAGGTAGCCCCAAGCTTCTTCCATCGAAATATTTTTTAATCGCTCTAAAAATCGATCTGATGTTTTTGGTCTTCCGTCAGGAAATCGTTCGCCTTTCCAATCGGGTGTCATCGCTTTGATCTGATCGCTTGTAAGCGTCACTTTCACTTCCTGCGCGTGTAAATAAAAAGCCATGCACATAAGCACGAATAGAGATGATATTATTTTTTTCATACAGCAGTGTGTTTGATATTATTTTATTTTTTTAGTTGAAGCTTCGCGAAAAAGTTTGTTCATACTCTCCAAAAAACCTTGAAGGTTTATTAGAGTGCAAAATTATTTTTAGATAGCTTGATAAACCTTCAAGGTTTTATAAACTATCTCATAATACCTATAATTTTAAATCTACCTTCTGTCCTGTTTTAACTGCTAAATAAATAGCATCAATAATTTTCAGATCTTTCAATGCTTCTTCACCATCAACTGGCACTACGGGTTTTTTACCTTCGAAAATAATTGCTGCCATTTCATCCATCTGCACTGTTTGGTGAGTTTTGTGTGGCTGTGTCAATTCTCCTTTATTCGTTCTTCCTTTTATCGGACCATAGCCTGTTGATGGCCACAATTCCGCATAACCATTTTCGGCATCCAGAAAAAAACGATCAAGGTTATCCATATTATAAGTTGACAAGCACGACGCAACTGCGCCGCTCGGAAAACCAAATTGAAATTGAATGGTTTCATCAACACCGTCTTTAAATTTCACAGTATCAGTTTTTGTTTCCTGTGCAGTTACCCAGGCTGGTTCTTCGCCAGTCATATATCTTGAACCATTGATCGCATAAATCCCTATGTCCATCAAAGAGCCGCCACCAGAAAGTTTTTTATTCAATCGCCATTGATTAGGATCACCGATTGTAAATCCACAAAGCCCTTGAAAAAATTTAATTTTCCCCAGCTCGCCATCTTTTCGCATACGGATAATTTCAAGCGTTTTTGGTTCAAAGTGCATTCGATAACCAACTAGCAATTTCACATTCGCTTGCTTGCATGCTTCAATCATTTCTTCGCCATCTTTTGCATTCACCGACATTGGCTTTTCGCAAATTGCATGCTTGCCCGCTTTCGCAACGCGCATCACTCCTTCTTTGTGAAGCGCATTTGGTGTAATGACATATACCGCATCAATATCCGGATTGTTTTTAATGTTGTCGTAATTTTCGTAGTTGTAACAATTTTTCTCAGGGATATTATACTTGCTCTGCCAGTATTTAATTTTTGAAGGCGTACCACTGATCACACCAACGAGCTTTGCTCTTTTGCAATCTTTCATAGCTTCTGCTACCATCGTTCCATAGCCACCGAGCCCCATGATAGCGACACGTAGCACGCGTCCATCACTGTCAGACTGATTGCAAGATTTTTCTTTGCTTGACAAAAATGGCAAAACAATAAATGGGGCGATAACCTTTTGCAAAAAATCGCGACGTGAATCCATAAGAAAAATTTTGTTCAGATGATGAAGAAGGATGAAGTGAAAATAAATATATGCAAATTTTTTCCGCCTGCATTTGCTTTTTTTGAACAGATACTTTTATAGCCTAACCCGATATTTTTTTATCGGCTTGAATATTTTTTTCAGAAGATGTTTATAAATAGCATTGAAGATTGTGAGCGCGTTGCCGAATGATCGCCCTCGGCAAATCAAGACCATTAAATTTAGTTGGAGAGATGCACATCATTGCGAGGCTCTGCGAGGCAATCTGCTCTACAAATGGCGCAATCTTCCTATTCTAAAATCAGATTGCTTCGCAGAGCCTCGCAATGACGATCCGATTAGTTGGCTAATCTCTAAATCTTTGACCAAAGAGATTTAGAGAACTATTTTTAAACAGCAGCTTAATATTCAATAATTTCATTTTTAATACTTCATTATCATGACGAAGAAATTTTCATTTTCTTCTTTTTATTACTTCTCGATTGCTTTGCTGCTTGCTTATGTTTATCTAACATTTTCAAAAGAATATTCAGTCGCTGGTTGGCTGCTTACTGGATTTTTTATTTCGCTGGCCATCGCTTTCCGCGGCTCAAAATTGTTGCGCGGACTTTCTTATACTGTTATGATTTTTGCCGCTGTAAGCCTTGCCATGTATCATCCTCAATATTTTTTATACGCAGGCAATTATAAATTATCAAAACTGATATTGCCTTTGCTACAGATCATCATGTTCGGCATGGGCACGGAACTGAGCGTGAAAGATTTTAGAGATGTGATCAAAATGCCAAGGGGGATTTTAGTCGGCGTTATTTGCCATTACACGATTATGCCTGCAATCGGTTTTGCAATTGCAAGCATTTTTAATTTCCCGAAAGAAATAGCAGCGGGTATTATACTTGTCGGTTGTTGCCCAAGCGGTCTTGCTTCCAATGTGATGTCCTATCTTGCCAAAGCCAATCTCGCATTATCTGTTTCTGTAACGGCAGTTTCCACTTTGCTTGCACCGTTTCTCACTCCACTTCTAATGCACTTACTTGCCGGACAATTTTTGGAGATCCATTTCTGGCAAATGTTCTGGGATATTATTCAGATAGTGATCATCCCGATAGGTGCTGGTCTTTTGTTTCATTATATTATTCGCGGCAAGTTTAGCTGGCTCGATAAGGCAATGCCAATCATTTCAATGGTTGCGATTGCAGTCATCATCACAATCATCACTGCCGCAGGAAAAGATAGTTTGATGAAAGTTGGCTTATTATTAATTGTAGCAACATTCATTCAAAATACAGCGGGTTATACAATGGGCTATTGGTCGGCGCGTTTGCTCGGTTTGCCCGAAGCAGATTGCCGCACTGTTTCTTTGGAAGTCGGCATGCAAAACGCCGGACTTGCATCAGGCATTGCAGTAATAATGGGGAGAATTGCGACGGTAGGTCTTGCGGCAACAGTGTTTGGACCGATGATGAACATTACCGGATCATCGCTTGCAAATTGGTGGCATGGAAAAGAACCGGAAGAAAAAACAAAAACTATTTCGGATTGATTGCGACACTAACGCATATACGCAACCGAAATTGTACGAATTATACACTTACCCTTTTTGAAAAACCTTTGATATACTTTTTACAACGAAATTAAATTCCATGAAAAAAATAGCGATTCTGTTATTGCTAAGTATGTATGCCCTATCAATATCTGCGCAGCAAAGTTTTAATATCAAAGATTTTGGCGCAAAGGGAGATGGCTCAACAAGCAATACTGTTTTTATTCAAAGCGCTATCGATAAAGCTGCTACCGTCGGTGGCGGCAAAGTGATTATGCCTGCAGGGCGTTTTATTACGGGAGTTATTCATCTTAAAACCAATGTCACTCTTAGCTTAGAGATGAATGCAGTATTGATGGGGAGTGCCAAAAGAATTGATTACGGACCACATGATGCTTCGGCATTGATCGTTGCAAAAGATCAAAAGAATATTTCAATTGTTGGCAAAGGAACTATCGATGGGCAAGGTTATGAATTAATAAAAGATATTTATCGAATGCTAAATGATGGCACATTAGAAGATAAAGAATGGAAAACATACAACCCTTGGCACCAAATGCGACCTGAAGAACGCAACCGACCGAAGTTGATTGAGTTTACAAATTGTCAGGGTGTGCAAATAAAAAATATTACCATTAAAGATGGTTTATGTTGGACGCAAGATTATCGCAACTGTTCCAATTTGGTTATTGATAGCATTACCGTAAACAATAGGAGTTTTTTAAATAGCGATGGTATTGATTTAGTTGATTGTAAAAATGCACAAGTAAGCAACTGTAATATGAATGTTGCTGATGATGGCGTTTGCTTAAAATCTGTTGATAGAAATAGTAGTTGCGAGAATATTGTTATTACCAATTGCAAAATCAGATCGAGCGCCAGCGCATTAAAATTTGGAACATCTTCCTGGGGCGGCTTTAAAAATATTACGGTTAATCATCTTGAAATATTTGATACCTATCGCTCTGCAATTGCGTTAGAAGTGGTTGATGGTGGCGTGATGGAAAATATTGATATCAGGAATATAAAAGCGACAAATACGGGCAATGCCATATTTATGAAAATTGGTCACCGCAATAAAGATTCAGCAATCAGCACCATTCGGCATGTGTATATTGGCAACGTTTCCGTACAAGTGCCACAAGGCAAGCCAGATAAGGGTTTGGAGATGGAAGGACCAGAAGTACTTTACCCGCATAATGTTTTTCCGTCTTCAATTGTTGGTTTGCCCGATCATCCCATTGAAGATGTGGTGTTGGAAAATATAGAGATACAATATGAAGGCGGGGCAAATAGAGATACTGCATATTTTCCTTTAAAAGATGTAACGAAGATTCCGGAAAACAATTCAGACTATCCCGAGTTTTCGATGTTTGGCGAATTGCCAGTTTGGGGTTTTTATGTGCGGCATGCAAAAAATATTACCATGAAAAATTTGACGATCAGTTATACCAAGCCCGATTTTAGAACCCCTATGATTTTTGATGATGTAACTAATTTAACGCTCAATAAAATTCAGATTCCCACCAGCAATTCTTTACCGGTAATTTTATTAAATGGCGTGAGCAACAAACATATTCACAATATAAAATTAGCTGTGACCAATAAACAAGGAATAGAAATCAGGTGAGGTTGAGAAAATCATTATCCAAAAAATTTGGCAACATGAAGGCTGAAATAAGATGCTAACGTAAATACACAACCGAATACCGAACATTATCTATTTATGATACGTCTTAATCGAAATACATGCCAAGAAATCTTCATGCATCTGCATTTTTAATTTCA
>CAIYPC010000040.1 GCA_903927975.1 uncultured Bacteroidota bacterium
ATGGATCCTGAATTAAAAGATCGTCCGGTAGATTTTTTTGATGGAGAAAAGCTGATATCCGAATTATGCGGGATGATTTTAATTCTTGCAACCATATTCCGATATAAATACTACTTGAGGACGAAGAAAGAATAGACACCCTTGTTTAGATAAGCACCAGTGCATGAAAAAATTTGAAGAGAAAAAGAATAAATGAAAAAACTTTTCTTCATTTCGTTAATGAAATGTTTTAGCTATTGTAGTTTATGAAGCGACTATTATAAATAAGTTTTAAAAATAAAAAAGGGAAGACTTTTCAATCTTCCCTTGAGGTGTGGAGGTGAGGAGATTCGAACTCCTGTCCAAACATATTCTTCAAAAGCTTTCTACATGCTTATTTGATTATTGATTGTCGGGAGAAAACAGGAAATCAACAAACCGATCTTCTCCTTAGCTGAATTTTCTTAAGCAACGGTCACAGCCTTCTGTTGCAGCATTCTGTGTTTGTTTTGAGTCGGCGGCGGAGCTTGGTAACAGAACAACCTGCTCACGCGCCCTAATGACTACTTAATCACTGATTAGGCAGCCATGGCATACGTAGTATTGCCATTTGAATTTTGAACATTCAGATTAACGTGCTAATTATCCAACGCACGACATGCTTATACCTTCAAAGATCTACGCTGTCAAAACCAGGCACCCCCGTTTTTAGTTTACAGTTTGTGGTTTATAGTTCGTGGTTGTGAGCTTCGGAGTTTGCTTATTAATTTATGGCTGCGCAATTTTTCAATTTGCACTTGATAAATTTTAAATTTCATTACAAACTCCAAATTAAAGAACCATAGACCACAAACAAAGAACAACAAACTACAAATTTATTATTAACTCCGAATTGAAGAACTGGAAACTCATAACTGAAAACTCGAAACTCTCATCATCTCCGAATTAAAGAACAACAAACAACCAACAACAAACTACAAATTTTATCATCAACTCCGAATTGAAGAACCACAAACAACAAACTACAAACAACAAACTATTTAAACAATCTAAAAATATCAAGCCCCAACGCATACACCATCACTCCCAACAACAAAAACATTCCCGCCATTTGTGCATACTCAATAAATTTATCGCCGGGCTTTCTTCCTGTTATCATTTCAATCAACACAAAAAGCGCATGACCACCATCGAGTGCTGGTATTGGTAAAATATTCAGCAAACTTAATACCAATGAAAAAAATGCAGTGAGCGACCAGAAACTTTGCCAATCCCAAACAGGCGCAAATAATTTTCCAAAACTGATCACACTTCCCAATGATTCGTTCGTGTTCACTTTGCCGCTAAAAATTAATTTCAATTGCAACCAGTAAGATTGTAAAGTTTCTTTACTTTTTTTCAGCCCCGCCGGAAAAGATTCAGCAAAAGAATATTTAATGTTCTTTACTTCATAGCCAGAATCTTTTGGCTCGATTGGATATATCCCTAAAACACCTGAAGATAAATCAGCATTTTTTTGAAGAGTATCATTTCCCCTTACAATAGCAAGTGCAATTTGTTTTCCCCTGTTCTTTTTAAGCTCTGTTCTAAAGCCGCTATAAAAAGGCGTGTTCACGCCATTAACAGAAAGAACTTTGTCGCCTTTCAGTAACCCAGCTTTATCTGCTGCAGTTCCTTTTGCAACACTGTCAATACTTTCAAATGGAAAACGAACATCAATAAAACCGATGGCTTTATTACTGATCACTTTTCTTGCAAAATCACTGGGAACATTCACAATAACATTTTGTCCGTCTCTTTCTACTTCAATTGTTTTGGCTCCATTTAAAATAACATATAAAGGAATGGCTTTAAATTTTTCGATAACATTTCCATCAACATTTAAAATCTGATCACCATCTTTCAATCCGATGCTTTGCGCCAGAGAATCTGTTGCAATACCATATTTTAATTTATTGGTTGGAATATATGAATCGCCCCAATGCCATGCCATCATCGTATAAATAACAAATCCTAAAACAAGATTTACAGCTACGCCAGCAACCATAATAATCAACCTTTGCCATGCTGGCTTGCTGCGAAATTCATAAGGCTGCGGTGGCAGTTTCAATTGTTCTTTGTCCATGCTCTCATCGATCATGCCCGATATTTTCACATATCCGCCAAATGGGATCCAACCAAGCCCATATTCAGTTTCTCCGATTTGTTTTTTAAATAATGAGAACCATGGATTGAAAAAAAGATAAAATTTTTCAACGCGGCACTTAAACCATTTTGCAGTTAAAAAATGCCCGAGCTCATGAAGTACTACAATGATAGATATGGATAAAACAAATTGGCCGGCTTTTATTCCAACCTCTGCCCAGTTGATTGCTAATAATGTCATAATACCCTAAATCCCTGAAGGGACTTTTAAATTGTTTAAAAATGAAACGTTTCTAAAGACGGCTAAAATTTTCTTAGTGCTCCCCAATGCGCAACATATAACGGCTTTACTCATTTCTTATTTCCCCTTTAGGGGCTGGGGTTTATAGTTTTATTAAAGAAGCGGCAAAATTACGAGCCTCCGCATCGCTATCAAAATATTCTTCAAGCGAAGGATGTTCGATGAAAGGAACGCGTTCCATCGTCCTTTCAATTAAATCGGTCATATCAAGAAAGCCAATCCTGTTTCGAAGAAAAGCATAAACAGCAATCTCATTTGCTGCGTTCAGCACGCATGGAAGATTGCCACCTTTGTTCAATGCCTCCGTTGCAAGCACAAGATTCCTGAAAGTTTTTATATCTGGTTCTTCGAACGTGAGCGCATTTGGTTTTTTGAAATCATAGCGAGGAAATTTATTTCCTATCCTATATGGAAATGCAAGGGCATATTGTATAGGAAGTTTCATATCGGGCAATCCCATTTGTGCTTTTATTCCCCCATCTTCAAACTGTACCATACTATGCAAAATGCTTTGCGGATGAATAACAACCTGTATCTGATCAGGTCGCAGATTGAAAAGCCATTTTGCTTCAATCATCTCAAGCCCTTTGTTCATCAGCGTTGCAGAGTCAACAGAAATTTTTGCTCCCATATTCCAATTGGGATGCTGCAATGCGTGATCACGTTTCACATTCACTAAAAAATTCGGCTTCTTTCCTAAAAAGGGTCCACCAGATGCAGTAAGAATTATTTTTTCAATCTTATTTCTTGTCTCTCCAATCAGGCATTGAAAAATTGCTGAGTGTTCCGAATCAACCGGAATGATCGGCACTTTTTTTTCTACTGCTTTTTTCATCACATAATCACCCGCAACAACCAATGTTTCTTTATTCGCCAAAGCAATTGCCTTTCCATTTTCAAGTGCTTGCAATGTTGGTTTCAATCCCGCAAAGCCAACAATCGCAGCAAGCATCATATCGTAGCAATCCATTGCAGCCACTTCTTCAAGTGCTTGCTCCCCAATAAAAACTTTTGTATCAGTGGTCGCAAGTGCTTGTTTTACCCTGATGCCTTTCTTCTCATCACCAATAACAACAATATTTGGTTTGAATTTGAGCGCCTGCATGATGAGCAAATCTTCATTGTTCTGCGCAGTAAGAATTTCCGGTACAAACATATCAGGATGCGATGCGATCACGTCAAGCGCCTGCTTTCCGATGGAACCGGTGGAGCCGAATATGGCTATTCTTTTTACAGGCACATTATTCCCCATGCATAAAATTTAGAAGCTTAAAAATAAGGAAATAAGATAGCAGCATCATTAAAAAAAATTATACATATTTTTCGAGCTGCTCCGCAAGTTGTCTGTCGTTGCTAAGGCGGGGCACTTTGTTCTGTCCCCCGAGCTTTCCCACAGATTTCATGTAATCAATAAAACCGTTTTTTCTTACCGGTCTTATTTGCAATGGCTGCAAAATTTGACCAGCAATCAGATCATCATAATAAATATTTTTTGTCCTAAGATTTGCATCTACTTTTTCTGCAAAATTACGCATGTCCCCAGGCGTGTTTTCAAATTCAACAAACCATTCATGATATGATTTTCCTCCGGCTTGTTGAATCATCGGAGCAACAGTAAATTCTGTAATATGCACACCTTCTTCGTGTGCCGCTTTCATCAAACTATATTCCACCTCTTCTCCAATTACATGCTCGCCGAATGCGGAAATAAAATGTTTTATTCTGCCCGTCACGACAATGCGATATGGATTTGTAGAAATAAATTTAACCGTGTCACCAATATTATAGCTCCATAAACCTGCATTACTACTAACTACAAGTGCATAGTTCTCTCCCACTTTCACATCCTGCAAACTCAGCCTCGTTGGATTTTCCTGAAACATTTCTGATGAAGGAATGAATTCAAAAAATATTCCGCTATCTGTATTCAATAATAATCCTTCTTCTTTTTGTGAATCCTGAAATGCAAAAAATCCTTCCGATGCCGGAAAGGTTTCAATCGTGTCAATTTTTTTTCCGATGCTTTCGAACAGTTTTGCTTTATATGGTTCAAAGTTTACACCACCATGAACGAGCACTGAAAAATTCGGGAACAAATCTTTAATCTGTTTCCCGCTTGTTTGAGTAAGCCGATCGAAATACATCTGTACCCAAGGCGGGATGCCGCTGATCAACGACATGTCTTGCTTTATTGTTTCTTCAACAATCTTATCCAATTTAGTTTCCCAATCATCGATGCAATTTGTTTCATAGCTCGGTAATTGATTGGTGCGCAAATAATTTGGTATGTGATGGTTCACAATACCGCTAAGTCTTCCAGTTGGTATTCCCCCCACTCTTTCCAACTCCGGCGATCCGGATAAAAAGATCATTTTGTTATTTGCAAAATTTGAATTGCCTGTTTCCGACATATAGCAGAGCAATGCATTGCGGGCTGTGTTGATGTGGTTATCGATCGAATCTTTTGTGATGGGAATGTATTTCACGCCGCTAACTGTGCCGGAAGTTTTTGCAAAATAGATCGGCTGGCCTTTCCACAAAACATTGTGCTTGCCTTCTTTTATCTGCTCAATGTATTTTTTGAATTGCTCGTAGTCGCGGACAGGCACCTGCTTTTTAAAATCATCATAAGTCTTAATCCCGGCAAACCCATGTTCCTTGCCAAAAATTGTTTTGCTCCCAGTCTTGAGCAAATCTTTAAAAACGTTTTCCTGATTACTTATAGCGTTCGCAGCACTCTTGCGGGTACTCTTATATATATATGCAGCAAATGGCTTAGCAAAGAAAGATTTGAATTTCATAAAGTTCCTTGGAGCGCAAAAGTAAGGAATCTGGAGAAGGCGGAAGGGTTAAGGTTTAAGGTAGAAGATTTGAGATGCAAGGCACGAGGAACAAGGCAGAACGCCTCCGAAAGCCCTAATTCCTAAGACTTAAGCCCAAACTTTACAGTTTTAGCCTTGTACCTTGTATCTTGCAGCTTGTCCCTTCCGAAATTTTTCATTTTTCCCTTTCCATTTTCAAGTAATACCCTTACCTTTGCAGCCCTAATAATGAATTTTATGGTAGCAGTAGTAAAAATCGCCGGTCAGCAGTTCACAGTAAAGAACGACCAGACTTTATATGTTCCGCATGTTGATGGCAATGCTGGCGACAAAATTGAGTTCGCTGATGTGCTTTTAGTCAACAATGACGGAAAGCTTTCAACAGGCACTGAAGTGAAAGCAATTATAAAAGCAGAAATCGTTGGTCAGGTGCAAGGAAATAAAGTGATCGCTTTCAAAATGAAAAGAAGAAAAGGCTTCAGAAAGAAACATGGTCATCGCACTCACTACACAAAAATAAAAATCGAAAGCATCGCTTAATAAATTCTAGTATTCAAATTCTAAATCCTAAAACGATTTTCAATTTTAAGAATTTAGAATTTAGTTTTTAAAAAATTAAAACTTAGATCATGGCACATAAAAAAGGTGAAGGCAGTGTAAAGAATGGACGTGATTCACATAGCAAACGTCTTGGTGTAAAAATTTTCGGCGGCCAAGCTGTTATTTCTGGAAATATTATTATTCGCCAACGCGGAACAGAATATCATCCTGGAAAAAATATTGGCGTTGGAAGAGACTTCACATTATTCGCATTAACTGATGGAGTTGTTGAATTTAAAAAAGGAAAGAACGACAAAACTTTCGTTAGTGTCAGTCCGGTAGAAGTAACTGCATAAAAGAAATATTAGAATATTTCAAAATTTTTGGAA
>CAIYPC010000041.1 GCA_903927975.1 uncultured Bacteroidota bacterium
AGAGATACAACAATTTGTAACACACTTTTTAAAAAAGCGGTAATCATTCCGATTATCTCATCTCTTAACTTTCTGCCATTGTTGGTCGCCTGCCCAACAATTAAAAATGCGAGTTGCTATCTTCTTTTATCTCATCTCTTACCTTTGCTAATTATTTTTAAAGCATGGAAAAAATTTTAGCAAGCATCATTACCATTGGCGATGAATTATTGATTGGACAAGTAATAGATACCAACAGTGCGTGGATGGCGCAGGAACTGAACAAAGCTGGCATTTGGGTGAACCATCGCGTTGCAATCGGAGATGTTCGCGATGATATTTGGAATGCATTGGATGAAGAAAGCAAAAGAGCTCATATTATTTTGATAACAGGTGGGCTGGGACCAACTGCAGATGATATTACCAAACCATTGCTGTGCGAATATTTTGGCTGTAAAATGGTTGTTGATGAACAGGCACTCGAAAACGTGACGAATATTTTTCAGAGAATATTGAAACGCAAAATGATCGAGCGCGACATCAAGCAAGCCGAAGTGCCCGATGGCTGCATCGTTATTCAAAACAAACGCGGCACTGCCCCAGGAATGTGGTTTGAAAGAGATGGAAAAATATTTGTTTCCATGCCCGGTGTTCCTAATGAAATGAAAGGAATGATGACGGATGAAGTGATACCATCTTTACAAAAAAAATTCACGCTCCCTTTTATCGTTCACAAAACTTTGCTGGTTGCAGGCATCGGCGAATCGTCTGTTGCGGAGCATATAAAAGATTTTGAAAGTACATTGCCATCGCATATTAAATTGGCTTATCTCCCTAATTATGGAATGGTGCGCTTGCGGCTCACTGCTTCAGGAGATAATAAAAAAGAATTGGAAGATGAATTGCAAAACAAATTTGAAACGTTAAAACAATTGGTGTCCGAATGGCTTGCAATCGACGACGACAAAACGATGCAGGAAGCGCTTGGCAAATTGCTGAAGGAAAAAAACAAAACGATTGGAACTGCCGAAAGCTGCACTGGTGGCTATATTGCGCATTTAATAACAAGCATTGCCGGTTCTTCATCATATTTTAAGGGCAGTGTGGTTAGCTACGCGTACGAGACAAAAGAAGATGTGCTGCATGTGAGCAAAGAAACACTTGAAACGCTTGGCGCTGTTAGCCAAGAGACAGTTCTTCAAATGGCGAAGGGTGCATTGGAATTATTGAACACCGATTATATTATTGTCACATCTGGTATTATGGGACCAGATGGTGGAACGCCAGAAAAACCAGTCGGCACAGTTTGGATTGCGGTTGGAAGCAAAGAAAAAATCATTGCACAAAAATTCAAATTTCGTTTCGATAGAATGCGTAATATTGAACTGACTGCTAATAATGCGATGAATATGGCGAGGAAGTTTATTGTTGAAAATTAAATTAGTATCTTTAAAAGCAATAATTATTATGGAAACAATTCTTCTCGAAGGCAACTCTAAAAAAAATATCAGGCTTCTGCTCGAAATAAGCAAGGAACTCGGAATTCGCGCAAAAAAATTATCATCCATCGAAAAAGAAGACCTGGCTATAGCCCATAGTATTGAAGAAGGAAGAAAAAGCGGGCACTCAACGAAAGAGAAAGTCTTAAAAGCACTTAGCAAATGAAAATTGTTTTCACAAATAAATTTGAAAAACAAGCCGCGAAACTTCCTTCTAAAAAATGATGTGATTGCCATTATTGATGAAGTGGAGAAAGTCAATTCATTGCAGGAAATTAAAAATCTCAAAAAGCTTTCCGGTTTCAATAATTATTTTCGAATTCGCGTCGGAGAATATCGCATCGGAATTTATCTAAATAAAGATACTATTGAATTTGCAGCCATTGACCACCGAAAAGACATTTACAAACATTTCCCCTAATGAGTTTCTTACTCAAATTATTACCTTTGGCGATTGTTATGCTGCTGTTATTTCAGCAGGGAAGGATTTTACTTAAATACTAATTCAAAATATTATGGCTATTGTTGACATGATTATGCCGAAAATGGGCGAGAGCATTATGGAAGCTACCATTTTGAAATGGCACAAGCAGCCAGGCGACACCGTGAAAGAAGATGAAACCGTGCTGGAGATTGCCACTGATAAAGTAGATACGGAAGTTCCTTCAACAACGGCTGGAACCATTGAAGAACTTTTGTTCAAAGTAAATGATGTCGTTCCTGTCGGTTCTGCTATTGCAAGAATAAGAACTGGCGCAAGCGAAGCTGTTCAATCGCATACACAACTTATTGTTGCTCCTGCTCAAGAAAAAAATGAAATGCCAAGCAGCAACAATGGCAAACAACTAACGTCAACCAATACACGTTTTTATTCTCCATTGGTTTTGAACATTGCAGCCAATGAAGGAGTGAGCATGAGCGATCTTGAAAAAATTCCCGGCACTGGCAATGAAGGCAGAGTGACCAAGCAGGATATCATGCAATATATTTCGGGAAAAAGTGAGAAGACACAAGAGACAAGGGACAAGGAGCAAGAGACAAGGGACAAGGGACAAGAAGTGACTGTCATCTCACGACCAACAATCATCGAACAACAACCAACGATTTCTTATAGTGGTAATGTGGAGATCATTGAAATGGATCGCATGCGCAAGCTGATTGCAAACCACATGGTGAACAGCAAGCACACAAGCGCACACGTAACGAGCTTCACAGAGTCAGATGTAACCAATCTGGTTCAATGGCGCGACAAAGTGAAAAAAGAATTTGAAAAAAGAGAAGGCACAAAAATAACTTTCACGCCTTTGTTTATTGAAGCTATTGTTCGTTGCATCAAAAAATATCCATTAATAAACAGTTCGGTTGATGGAGATAAAATCATTATCAAAAAAGATATTCATATTGGTATGGCAACCGCATTACCAAGTGGCAACCTGATTGTGCCAGTCATTAAAAATGCCGATCAATTGAATTTGGTCGGCCTTGCGAAACAAGTGAACAACCTCGCCGACAATGCACGCAACAACAAATTAAAACCAGAAGATACACAAGGCGGCACTTTCACATTCACCAATGTTGGCACTTTCGGAAGCCTGATGGGCACTCCAATTATTAATCAACCACAAGTGGCAATACTTGCAATCGGTGCAATCAAAAAACGTCCTGTCGTAATCGAAACTTCGCAAGGGGATTCAATTGCGATCAGGCACATGATGTATTTATCACTCTCTTATGATCACCGTATTATTGATGGAAGCCTTGGTGCAACATTCCTTACAGCCGTTGCAAATGAATTGCAGAATTTTAATCCTGAGAGAGATTTTTAGTTTCGAGTTTCCAGTTTAGGGTTTCGAGTTGTGATAAATAGCAAGTTGCTGTTTATTTTGTCATTTTATTTAAGACAAGGGGATTAGGTGTGCCACGCCTTAAAAAACCAGATAGAACTTATCAGCGATTTACAGGCGTGGCACACCTGCAACGTTTTTGCACTCCTTATTACAACGGATTGAAATCCGTTGCTACAATATGAGCCGAGGCTACGCCTCTACACGCACCGACCATGAGCATCTCTGCGCCTCCCCATCCCTGCGTTTAATATCAAAATTTTTGCCGCTTAAATTTGATATGCAATCCAAAAAAACGTCTATACTTCACCGTGAACAAATTATCAAACTCATCATCCCTCAAATCAGTTTTTATTTTTTCTTCTTCTCATAATTCATTCACAATAATCTTTACAGTATTGCTATGACCAACTATCAACACATTCTTTTCTAATTTCTTCAACTGTACAAAAAATGCAGAATCAGTTTTTGAATATTGCTGAATAGTGATATGAAAATAATCTGCTGTTGGCTGTGCCGTAGATTTCGCACGAACAGTGTTTGTGGCAAATGCATAAGCAATATTATCATCTTTCAAAATCTCTTTCAAATTTTCAGTTCGCTGTTTGCCCGCTTCTGAGAGTGCAGGATCTCTATCACCTTGTATGCTTGCATCCTTTTCCGCATGCCTCACCACATAATAAGTATGCGAACATGACGTTAGAATGAAGGAACAGAAAAGTAAAGTTGCAAAATATTTCATGTTGTAATTTAACATTCTGTGGATAAATAACGGCTGTGATTTGTAGTTGAATCTTTGTAAATTGAATAACACTAAACTCACCGCACAATGAAAACATTATCCGAGACCTGGTTCGCCGATGGCTACATAGATTTTGAGCTGAAAAAATACACGCTCCTCGCCTATTTGCAGGAAGTAAATAAATACTTCAACCAGAATATGCTTTATCCGCAACTATCTGATATCATCTTCCACTATAATAACCTAGTTGCTTTTCGCGAGAACAAAAAATATCTTCAGGAACAATTCCCCAAAAAATTAAGCGGCATACAAATAGAAAAATTGCAGGTATTATACGAGCAAATAATCGACGATGATGATCTGATGCAAGAGCTGGAAGAAATTATTAATTATTCTGTATCAGAAATGCAAACGGCTATCACAAACGCTACGGAGATTTATGAATTTGTTGAAACTAAACTAACCATTTTTCCTGTTGGTCTTATTCCACTCGATATCAATGAAGGTTATTTCTTTTTGAATGAAGGAAACTATCATAGCACACGCGTTTATCAATATCGCTTAAGCTTTTTTGAGAAGCATGATGAGAAATACAGAAGCATCCGCACCGAATATGTTGATACGTGGGAACGCAACATGGTGAACACTTACGAGAACATCAAATCATCATTAATAAAAACAAAATCTCACTTGCCAAACCCTGCGGTATATTCAATAGAAACTGAATTAAAATTTCCTGTTGAAGAAACTCTATTACCAATAGCAAAAAGAAGTTTGGTAAGATATATTGCGAAAGC
>CAIYPC010000042.1 GCA_903927975.1 uncultured Bacteroidota bacterium
CAGAAGCGACTTGGACATTATTGGAATTAATAGACTCATTTTAAAAAATGCAGGTTTTCAAATTATTGTTTCTGAAAAAAAATCTAGTAGTGGCAAGATAAATGTTAAGGCAACTGCTGGTGTCAATCTATTTGCCAAAGCAGAGGGAGGGATTAGTTATGAAAAAGAATCTCAAAATGAAACAGAAAAAAAATCATTAGAACTAGAATTAGAGGATACAAACGATGTAATTAAGGCTCTTAAAAGCGTCAAATTCAATAAAATCATCTTAATAGAAGATTTTCACTACTTAAAAAAACAAACTCAGATTGATTTTGCGAGCGCACTAAAGATCTACCACGAGAATTCAGCTGTAATGTTTATCATAGTTGGAGTTTGGCTCGAAGAAAATCGGTTGATTGGCTTAAATGGAGATTTAGCAGGGAGAATTACATCTATCAATTCGGATTTATGGAGCGCAGAAGATTTGACACGAGTAATTGAAAATGGCTCTAGGCTTTTAAACATAAAATTTGAGAATAATCTAATCGATAAAATTATACAACAGTCATTTGACAATGTTTTTTTTGTTCAGGAATTGTGTTATAAAATATGTCGGGAATTTAGGATAGTAAAAACAGTGGCTATCGATGCGCCTTCCGATAAAGGACTAGGTTCTTTTGAAGAAGGCGGATATGAATATGTTGAAGAAATTGATTTCGAAGACAGTCGATTTTTAATTAAGGATAATTTCAATATTGAAACAATAATTAAAGAAATAATTGGACAACAGTCGGCTCGATATCTTTCTCTTTTCTCACAATTCATTAATGTAATTGATGAAGTCGATTCAAAAATCTTTAGATGGATTTTTTCTGCAATTTTAGATATTGATAATTCTGATTTAATAAATGGTATCCCTCTTCGCAAATTAACAGAATGCATAAATGCCGCATACTGCATTGATCAAAAAATAAATTCTGGAGAAATAAGAAAAAGATTAAAACAACTCACAGAACTTCAATCAGACAAACTAATAAAACCAAATATTGTTGACTTTGATGAGGCACTTTTAAAATTAAATATCGTCGACAAAAATTTCATCATATGGTTAGATTTTCAAAATAAAAAAAATATTCTTGATTCAATTTGAGCAGATAATGAAAAATAAATATAATCAGAACTATAAACAAGTTTATGACGGGCTAAACTTCCAGCAACAGCTCGCCGTTGAAACCATTGAAGGCCCCGTGATGGTGATTGCAGGACCGGGAACAGGAAAAACACAAATTCTTGCCGCAAGAATTGGCAAGATATTATTGGATACAGATGCAAATCCTGAAAATATTTTATGCCTCACCTATACTGATGCCGGCGCAGTGGCCATGCGCAGAAGATTGCTTGGCTTTATTGGCCCAGACGCATATAAAGTGAACATCTATACATTTCATGCTTTCTGTAATGATATCATTCAAGAAAATTTATCGCTGTTTGAAAAAACCAGCTTGGATGCAATTTCCGAGCTTGAAAGGATTGAATTATTCAAACAACTGATTGATGCTTTCCCAAAAAATCATTTATTAAAGCGCTATCGTGGCGATGTTTATTATGAAATCAGCAACCTGAAAAATCTTTTTTCATTAATGAAACGTGAAGGGCTTACGTCGGAATTCATTAATCAAAAAATTAACGAGTATATAAACAGCCTTTCAACGCGTGATGAATACATTGCCAAACGCGCCACTAAAGATTTTAAAAAAGGCGATGTAAGAACTGATAAAATTGAGGAAGAAACTGAGAAAATGGAAAAGCTCCGCGCAGCGGTGAATGAGTTTATTAATTTTCAAAAACTGATGCAAAGCCGCAACAGATACGACTTTGACGATATGATCAATTGGGTGCTGAAAGCTTTTGAAGAAAACAAACAACTACTCGCGAATTATCAGGAGCGCTATCAATATATTTTGGTTGATGAATATCAGGACACGAGCGGCACACAAAATAAATTGGTTGAGTTATTAATAAATTATTGGGACAAACCAAATGTGTTTGTGGTGGGGGATGATGACCAAAGTATTTTTCGTTTTCAGGGAGCGAACGTGGAAAACATGGAAGCATTCATGAAAAAATATTCAAACTTGTTGACGATTGTTCTTGAAAATAATTATCGCTCCACGCAACCAATTCTTGATATTTCAAAAACGCTGATCGAAAAAAATGATTCGCGGCTCATCAAAACAAATCCGGAATTAAATCTTACTAAAAATCTAATCTCATCCAATCAACGGATCAATTTATTAACCAATCAACCGATTATCCGCGAATACGAAAGCCAGCGACAGGAAATGGCTGATATCTGCATTCAGATTGAAAGCCTTTTCAGCAGCGGCGTTCAGCCCGGAAGGATCGCAGTCATTTACAGAGAAAATAAATATGGCGAAGAGTTTTCAAAATTTCTGGCTTTAAAAAAGGTGCCAGTATATAGCAAACGTAATTTGAATTTGTTTGAGCTTCCGTTCGCGCAAAAAATTTTTTTGATACTAAATTATCTTGCTGCCGAGCATGACACGCCTTATGGCGGAGATGAAATGCTTTTTGAGATTTTGCATTTTGATTTTTATAAAATCCCTCCCATAGAGATTGCAAAGCTTTCAGTGGAAGTGGCAGAAAAACAATTTTCGCAAAACAAAACTTCCATCCGAAAGTTATTATATGAAAAAGCAAATGCTCCGGTCAAAGATCTTTTTGACGTGGGCATTAATGAAGGATTAAAAAAAGCAAGCAAGGCTTTTGAACAATTGATTACTGATGTTTCAAATGTTACTATTCAAACGTTGGTTGAAAATATTATCCGCAAAGCAGGCGTGTTGAATTATATCATGCAAAGCCCTGAAAAAATTTGGCTACTGCAAGTGCTCACTGCTTTATTTGATTTTGTGAAAGAAGAAACACGCCGCAATCCTTTTATAACACTGGCGCAATTAGTAAAGATTATCGAATTGATGGAAGCCAATGGAATTCCAGTGCCACTCGTGCAGGTAAGCGGCAGCGACAAAGGCGTGAACCTTTTAACGACACATGGTTCCAAAGGACTGGAATTTGAATATGTTTTTTTTGCAGGCTGCAACGCCAGTTTTTGGGAGAAGAAACGCAACCCGAACAATGGTTACAGAATGCCCGACACGATTGTTGCTTCCACTACAAAATCAACCGATGAAGAAGAATTGAGAAGATTGTTTTATGTAGCAATCACTAGAGCTGAAAAATATCTGTTTATTTCTTATGCGCGTTTCAGGAATGATGGAAAAGAATTGGAGCCTTCCATGTTCATTGCAGAAATATTGGACAAACATTTATTGGGCGTTGAAAAAAAATCGCTCAGCACTGAAGCATTAATGGAATTTGAAGCATTGCAGTTTAATGAAACAGCACCTGAAATCGAAAAAGCGGAAGAAGATTTTATTACGAACATCATCGAAAAATTTGTGCTGAGCGTAACTGCTTTGAATAATTATTTGAAATGCCCACTCGAATTTTATTTCAAAAATCTCATTCGCATTCCTTCCCCAAAGAATGAAGCTTCTGAATTTGGATCATCTGTTCACTTTGCGCTGCAGAAATTATTTGAGAAGATGAAAGCAAATCAACCACAACAGTTTTTACCAAAAGAAGAAATGCTGAAAGATTTCAATTGGTATATGCATCGCCACCGCGAAAGTTTTACCAAAGAAGCATTCGATAGAAGAATAGAATATGGCATTGAAGTGCTGGGAAATTATTACGATAAATATATCAGCACTTGGAATAAAATTGCTGTTGTGGAAATCAACATTAAAAACGTGGTGATAAAGAATGTGCCGCTCAAAGGCAAACTGGATAAACTGGAATTTAATGGCAAAGAAGTGAATGTGGTTGATTATAAAACCGGCGATATTGAAAAAGCATTTGAAAAATTAAAAGCCCCGAATGACAAACAACCTGACGGCGGCGATTATTGGAGACAAGCCGTTTTTTATAAAATATTAATCGACAATTATAAACAACGGGACTGGAAAGCGGTGAGCACAGAATTTGATTTTATAGAACCCGATAAGAAAAAAAATTACAGAAAAGAAAAAGTAATTATCTCTCCGGCAGATATAGAAACCGTAACACAACAAATTGTTTCCACCTGGGAAAAAATTCAAGCCCGCGAATTTTATACAGGCTGCGGAAAGCCAGATTGCCATTGGTGCAATTTTGTGAAAACAAATAATATGGCTGTTGCGCTTCATGAACTTACCGACGAAGAAGAATAACAGTCAATCTATTTTCTTAAAAGAACCCAAATCCGCTAAAATTGCCCGTTACAGAAATTGTTTTTCCAGAAGCTGTTATTCCGGTTGCAGTAAAACTTCCGCTTAAGAGGGTGCTGGTCGTATCTGCAATCTTCGTAGTGATTGTATAAGAAACTGGTGTCACTAAGTTCAATCCATTTGTAGCTGCTGTATAGTTAATGACCAAAGAAGATGTTGTAGAAGAAGTATCGCCTGATATTGATTGATTATATGCCGGAACGCTGAAGGTAATATTATTTGTAGCAGGAGTAGTATAGTCGTAAAAAAGGAAATAATGCACTCCAGCATGATTGGAAATATATCCTGCGGGAAATTGGCTCGAACCGGCTCCGCCATTATTATAATAATAAAGACCGCCAATCAAGTTCGAGAAATCTGAAAAATTATGAACAACATTATTCGTGTCAGTCACCGTATAATTAAAGCTGCCTCCAGTTGGGGCATTCGTTTTTTTACAACTAACACTGAAAAATAAAACAGCGGAAAAACACAAG
>CAIYPC010000043.1 GCA_903927975.1 uncultured Bacteroidota bacterium
GCACTGGTAATAAATTCATTGGAGCTATCCTCAACAGCGTAAGCCAAGAAAATCTTAATACTTAGAATAACTAGGGCTATATCATAAAAGCATATCCATAACCGTTATAGGCAATAGTATTGAAAAGGCAATTTTAATGGAACACCAATTTATAAAAGGAAAAGATATAGTTCTATTCAGCTCTCAGCCATGGGAATCGGAAATTGGGTCTAATTTTAAAGATATGACTTATGAGCTTGCCCGCTATAATAGGGTTTTGTTTGTGAATAGAGCAAGCGACAGAGCCTCATCAATTTCAAAAAAGAGAAACAGGAAGAACTCGGCTGAAATTATTAAGCCAGAAGCACTGATTAAGATTCAGGAAAATTTATGGGTCCTCGATACAGGGCTTATTTTAGAATCTATTAACTGGATAAGCTGGAATTGGCTGTATGATCAAATCAATAAAATAAACAATAAACGCCTTGCTAAAAAAATAAATGAGGCAATAGAAAATCTTTCATTTAAAGATGTGATATTGATAAATGATAACGATTTCTTTAGAGGCTTATATTTAAAGAAAATGGTTTCTTCGTGTAAAGAATATATTTTTTATATCCGCGACTTTTTAACCATTCAGCCATACTTTAAAAAACATGGGCATCGACTGGAAAAAAAGATTATCCAGACTTCCAATATCGTGGTTGCCAATTCTGCATATCTTGCAAATTATGCAAGACAATGGAACAGCAATAGCTACGATATAGGGCAAGGATGCGATCTCAATCCCTATCTATCAGCAAATTTGAAAATGCCAGATGATATGGTAAATATACCGAAGCCAATAATTGGCTATTGCGGAGCAATCAGTGCCATGCGCCTTGATGTTGAAATTATTGACATGATAGCTCAATCATTTCCTGAATACAGTATCGCATTAGTTGGTCCTGTTGATTCTTTTTTTGAAAAAAGCGATTTGAAAAAAAACAAAAACATTTATTTTTTGGGAGGCAAATCTCCAGAAAGCGTTCCTAGCTATATTTCCAGTTTTGATATTTGCATAAACCCTCAACTAATAAATTTATTGACGATAGGAAATTACCCCAGAAAAATTGATGAATACCTTGCTGTAGGCAAGCCGGTTGTTGCAACTAAAACGGATGGGATGGCCATGTTCAAAGAACATGTTTTTCTTTGTGATGGAAAAGAGGATTATCCGAAAATGATTAACTTAATTCTTTCAAATAAAAATTGTTTCGGCGATGCGGAGAAAAAAAGACGGATTGACTTTGCGTTGCTTCACACCTGGGAAAATTCTATAGGCCTTTTAGGAGATGCTTATTATAGTTCTTGCAAAAAAAATTAACCACTGAAATGGACAACCCAGAAAATCAAACAAAAAAAATTACTGAGGCTATTACCATTGGCATGCTAGTTGTTTTTCTGGCCTTTATTTTCATAAAATTTGTTCTTCTCTGATAAATGAGCAATCAAAGTCATACCAAATCAGCGAGCCCCATTGGGGAATGGTTTAAATATCATTTTATTGAAAAAAAATTAAGCTCCTGGCCAGGGATTTTGATTCTTTTCATTCTTGCTCTCATAATTGGATATTTCAGTATTGAAGTTGATTATAGAGCAGGCTTTGGGGTTGTGCTCGTTTTCGCGTTTTTTTTTCTAGTAACGCTTTTTATGAAGAACCCTTATTTTGGACTGTATTTCCTCATTGCATATTCTGCCCTCCCCAATTTTTTCATAAAAATGTTCATCGATAGCCCGACTAAAATTGACTTTGGCCGCGTAATCGATGTCCTCACCCTTTTAGTTTTCATAAGTCTTTTTGGGAAAGCAAAACCCCAAAAGATTGATAAAGCTAGTTTTTGGGGCAACCCGATAACCTATGCTTTTTTATTGTTGCTTTTTTATTATGTTCTTGAAGCATTAAACCCAAATATGTTCAGTATCGCTGGTTGGTTTAGCTTTATGAGCCAATATACTCTTGTCCTCTTGTCTTTTTATATTTTATTCAATCTCTTAAACTCATGGAAAAAGGTTAAATATTTTATACACTTTAATATTGTCCTCTTTACCGTGCTCAGTGCCTACTCCTGTAAGCAGCAGTGGTTTGGGTTAACAAGCTTTGAACAACGATGGGCAACCCATTCTCTTGAAACATATCTTTTACTTTTTCAAGGCGGCTTTTTAAGAAAATGGTCAACATTATCTGATCCTGCAATTGCCGGTGTTGTTTTTTCATCTGTTGCCGTGCTGTGCGCCGTACTATTATTGCGTGTTAAGGGAACATCAGCAAAAATAGGGTTAAGCATTGCTTTGATGTTTAATCTTTTGGGGTACACATATTCGGGAACCCGCACTGGCACATTAATACTCGTTGGCGGTATTGCTTTTTATGGTGTAGCAACCATTTTTGAACTGCGTACATTAATCTTTTTAACAGCAACAGTTGGTGCATTCATCGTATTGATGGTGTCACCTTATTCCCCGCCTTCCATAAGTCGCATCAAATCCTCATTTGAAGGCACGAAAGATCCATCTGCCGCAATACGAGACTATAATCGCCACCAGGTGCAGCCTTATTTATACAGCCATCCGATGGGTGGGGGAGTTTATACAAGTGGCTTTGAAGGTCCTAAATATAACCCTGGCCATTTTCTTCGAGATTTCCAACCAGATAGTGGCTATATGAAAGTTTTTGCCGAGCAAGGCTGGGTGGGGTTGGCTACATTACTCATAACATATTTTATGATTTTGAGCCACGCCCTGCGCAATTTCTACAAATCTTTAAATCCTGAATTCCAAGATTACAGTATTGCTTTAATTTCAATGATATTTGCATTGATGGTAGGTCAGTATTCTCAATTTGCAATGGGAGCCTACCCGCAGGAATTGTTTTATTTAGGCGCTCTCGTCTTTTTTATAAAAATGCCCTATTTTGAAAACGAAAAAATAAACTTATAACCTCTTACAACATATTTTTTATGAGAAAAGTGCTGATACTGTTTTTATTTTCCTCGAGCATCGCTTATGGTCAAGTTAATCCGCCAAAGTACAATGCAACTTCTACTTATAGTTTAACCGATACCATTAGAAATTTTAATATCCGCGAACGCTTGGTGCAGTTAGCGATGAACAACCCTTCTTATGAAATAACTGATAGGCTTTCAACTGTTGCAGCTTATATGATTCGTATTGCAAAGGGCAATTGGCTTTCAACAATAAGCGGACAATATAATGCTAATGAGTTTACCTTATTTCCTAGTAAATCACCCTCAGCGATTTATTACCCGAAATATAACTTTGGCCTCAGCCTGCCGTTCGATATTTTCATAAAAAATTCAAACAATGTGAAAATAGCTCGTGAAAATTATCTAATAGCCCTGGCTACGAAAAATAATAAGTTTCGTGAGCTAAAAGCTTTGGTGCTTACCAGATATGAAGATTATTTGTTAGCAAGGCAGAAGATTGAATTCCAGATTCAGATTACACAAGAAGCCTACGACAATTATAAAATTGCAGAAGATGGTTATCGGAGAAATCTCATTAAAGCCGATGATTATAGTAAAGCTTACAGAAACTGGGTTACAGAGCAAATAACAAAACTTGATCTGCAGCGCAATTTGAATGTAACAAAAATTGAGGTGGAAAGAGTAATCGGTGTTAAGCTCGATGACGTGCTAAAAGAGAATCTCTAATCTACATAGTTTAGCTATCCTCAATAATTTTTTCACAACATCAATTTATTTCTAGGCAACTGCTTTGTTCACCAAAGCAGCAGCTTCGCTTAGCAATATCGCAGATTGCACTTTCAACCCGCTTTCATCAATTAGTTTTTTTGCTTCTGTTGCATTTGTTCCTTGAAGGCGAACAATAATCGGCACAGTAATGTTGCCCATGCTTTTGTATGCATCTATCACACCTTGGGCAACGCGATCACAACGAACAATGCCGCCAAAAATATTAATGAGTATTGCTTTCACCTTTGGATCTTTCAAAATAATCCTGAAACCTGCTTCAACTGTTTGTGCATTAGCAGTACCACCAACATCTAAAAAATTTGCGGGCTCGCCACCACTCAGTTTAATCATATCCATAGTTGCCATTGCAAGACCTGCACCATTCACCATGCAGCCGACATTGCCATCAAGTTTCACAAAATTCAAATTATATTTTCCTGCTTCCACTTCAGTCGGGTCTTCTTCGCTAATATCACGAAGTGCTTCCAGATCTGCATGACGCATCAATGCATTATCATCCAAATTCATTTTGCAATCGACCGCAATTATTTTTTCATCGCTTGTTTTGAACAATGGATTTATTTCAAGCATTGAGCAATCAAGACCAACATACGCATTGTATAAATTGGTAACGAACTTCACACAATTCTTAAAAGCTTCGCCACTCAATCCTAAATTGAATGCAATCTTTCTCGCTTGAAAAGGCTGAAGTCCACCACCGGGATGAACCCATTCTTTAAATATTTTTTCGGGTGTGCTATGCGCCACTTCTTCAATATCCATTCCACCTTCTGTGCTATACATAAAAACATTTTGCCCTTTTGCCCTATCGAGAAGAATTGAAAGATAAAACTCTTTCACAGGGTTCGCTCCAGGATAATAAACATCCTGTGCCACCAACACTTTGTTCACCACTTTGCCAGCCTCACCTGTTTGAATGGTGACAAGAGTCCCTCCCAAAAGATTTGATGCAATCTGCTTAATTTCTTCAGAGCCTTTGCCCACAGCCACGCCACGTTGCTCGGTTCCTTTTATCTTTCCTTTGCCACGGCCGCCCGCATGTATTTGCGCCTTCACCACTGCAAAGCTGTTGCCGAATTGAACTTTTAAATTCTTATACGCTTCTTCTGCCGCGCCAGCACTATCAACAGGAATACCTTCCTGCACAGGAACATTATATTTTTTGAGCAATTCTTTCGCCTGATATTCGTGAAGGTTCATACCAATAAAATTTTCGGCTAAGATAGGAAACAGTTTTTAATAGTTTCGAGTTTTCAGTTTAGATCTCTAATGACTAGCTAGTTCGTAGCCATTTTTATTTTGTTGCGTATATTTATAATCTACCTACAATCCTATAAATATTTCTTGCAGACTTTCAAAATCTCAACATGAACAAACTTTCATTAAAACTCTTCATTGCATTTGCATTTTTCATTTCAACCAATGTTATTGCGCAATCTGATAGCATTGTATTGAAAGATATTTCGTGGGACAAAACTTCTCCCGCTAGCATGACCGAATTATTTATTCCATCTGGCAATGCACTGCTGGCTGGTTTTATTTATAAAGCAAATGGCTCACAAAAACATCCTACTTTATTGCTTTTGCATGGCTATCCCGGTAACGAACGCAACCTTGATCTTGCTCAGGTTGCGAGAGCGCATGGATGGAATGTTATTTATTTTGATTATCGGGGTTCATGGGGAAGTCAGGGAAAATTTAGTTTTGAAAACTCAGTGAAGGATGTAGTGAATGTTGTTGCCTTCTGCAAAAAATATCAGGACTCGTTACAAATTGATACTTCAAACATTGTTCTGTTTGGGCATAGCATGGGCGGATGGATCTGCCTCAAGGCATTGGCTCAACTTCCCGAAATAAAAAAGGGCTTCGCGCTTTCAACATGGGATATTTATAGTGATTTTAAAAATCCATCATCCGAAAAACAAATGCTTGAGATTGCAAACAACCCGGCAACAGGCGGCGGCTATTTCGTTTTGAATTCGTCTTTGAAAGAAATATTTACGCCTGTTATAAAAAACCCTGCCTATTTCAATTTAGGGAACGATGCAAAAGCCCTTGCTGATAAACAGATAATAATGCTTGATGAACATACAAGGAACAAACAATTAGCCGACGATCTAAAATCTGTACATAGTTCATATTTCGATTATCAGGTTTGGCAAACCGATCATCCATTTACCAACAAAAGAGTAGCGCTCATAAAAATGGTGATTGCATTTCTTGATAAATAAAATCGGCCATTAAAAAAATTTCTCTAACAATTCTTCACCGGGATTCTTATAGAAAATTCTGTTCCTTCATTCAGTATGCTTTTGATATTATATGCAAAGCAATTGCTGTTTATCACATCAAAAACGATGCTGAGCCCAATGCCAACACCTACCTCATCAAGCGTACCACAACTGGAGGTTAATTTATTGCTGCTTAAATGTTGCGTTTTTTCGGGCGACATACCAACACCAAAATCTTTTACTTTTAATATCGCTACCCGCTTTTCAGTTTCAGACATGTTTAGCCTTACAATAATTTCGCCTTCAGGATGTGAAAATTTAATTGCATTGGAAAGAAGATTCCTTAAAACTATTTCTAATTCTCTTTTTGAAATAGCAAGCATCGTCCCATCAGGTATATCTATCGCTGAAATGATTTCCAGCTTTTTATTTTTTGCACATAACGAATAGATCGATAAAATAGATTGAATAATTTCATCGTATGGCTCATGCGCAATGATCTTTTCCTTGCATTTTTCAGCATCACCCTTCGACCAGTGCAGCAGATCGAGCACCATTTTATCAAGATTGATTAAATCTTTTTTTGTTTCCACAATGCCTTCAATAAGATCTTTAGCGGTGATATATCCTTTTTCATAATTGCCGATCAACAGCTTAAAAGAATTAAGAGGCGTGCGAATATCGTGCGATAATATTGCCATTAATTTTTCTTTCAGAATTACCGTACACTTTAATTTATCACTTTGCCTTTTGCTCACTGAAACTAAATCCTCCAAACAATTGTTCTTTTGTTCTAGAATTAAAGCCTTAAGCTTTATTTCATTTTCATACTGTGCAAATTCTTTTTTGATCCCAAAAAAAGTCAGATCAAGTAGCTCAAGAATATTTTTTTTCATAAGACTGATTTTGGTTTTTTAAAAAAGGCACAGCAACATTAACGGTTATATTGCCATGCCTTTTATGGTTTTCAAGGATTTTTTAGTTAAGGCCGAATAAATTCAGCCAATATTTTTAATAATAATTTTTGAATTAAATTTTCGATTCGTTGGGAGAACAAAAATATTCTAATGAAGAATTTGATTTTGTCGTAATTCAGAAAAAATATGTGGTATTACCACTACAACTACTGCTATAAAAAAAATTAATTCA
>CAIYPC010000044.1 GCA_903927975.1 uncultured Bacteroidota bacterium
CGAAATGTATCAGGTGTTTAATATGGGGCATCGTCTGGAAATATTCACCAATGAAAATGATGCAGAAAGCATCATCGCTGTATCAAAACAATTTGGCATTGATGCAAAAATTATAGGTAGGGTGGAAGCGAGCGATAAGAAAGAAATGTTATTGAAGGTCAATGGCGAAGAAATCATTTATTAAAAACTTGAAGGGTTAACAACCCTTCAAGTTTTATAATGCGTTTAATATTTTATTTGTCATCAAGCTTAAATACAATCGGTTGCTTTTTATATGCCCTTACTTTTTCCCCCTTTTGCATTGCTGGGATCCATTTACCACTATTCTTTATTGCTTTATAAGCAACTTCACTCAGGCTCGCGTCTGGTCTTTTTACTACCTTAATATCGCTCACTGATCCATCGATATCTACAATGAACTGAACAATCACTGTTCCCTGAATATTTCTTTTTACAGCATCTTCCGGATATTTTAAATTCTTCATTAAATATTCTCCCCATGCATTTTTGCCACCTGGATATTCGGCTTCTATTTCAACTTTGGTAAAAGTTTTTTGAGGTACCGTGTCGATGTCAAAATTATTATCAGGACTTGTTTGTTTTGATTTTAAAAAAATCACATTCGTGCGATTGCTGTCATGGGAATTTTTTGATTGGTTCACAAAATTTATTGTATCCACGCTTTCTGTCTGTTTTATCTGAGATTTTGAAATATTATTATCGTTGTATTTTACTATTCCTTCCAAAATATTTCTTGCAATTTTTTCCTGATTTGCAGGATTGCTGATGAACGCCAGATCCTTTTTGTTGTTGATGTACCCGCATGAAACGATAATAGCCGGAATGCTATTTCTATCAAGAATTAGAATGCCTCTGTCTCTTGCTTTCAGTTGCTCATCTGTTGTATAAACATTTTTTAATTCTTCTGTTATAGCAGATGCCAGCACCTTGCTACTTGAATAATTATCACTATTATTTTTTGGGATAAAAATCCCGAATCCGGTTTTTTGTGTAACAGGATTGGCATCAGCGTCAACATGTAGCGAAACGAAAATATCGGCATTGTTTGCTGAAACGATATTTAATCTGTTTTGTAAATCATCACGCAAAGAACTTGCATTGCCAACGGCTACATCTTTATCTCTTGTCATAACCACATTCACATCATAATCTTTGCTCAATAATTTTATTTCTTTTGCTATTGATAAGTTGATATCTTTTTCCTGAATGCCATCGCTGTTCATCGTTCCATTAAATATTCCACCATGTCCTGCGTCGATCACAACTGTTATTGGTTTTGATGCGTGAATGTTTTTTAAATTTCTTGCACTATTTACTTTCACGGCAAACGCGCAAACCAAGATAAATAATAATGGCAATGCCATTACTCGGCTGATATAGCCATAGCGTGAATTTTTTAATTGTGTTAGCATGGCAATTCTGCGTTTTATCTGATTATTAAAAAATGGGTTTCCTATCTGATACTGATAATTTGTTAATGCTGAGAAGACCAATAATTCCGCATAGTCATGCCTGTTGCATTCTGAAATAGCGAATTGGTCGGCGAGAAATTCGTGAACTGTTTTTATTTCTTTTTTTATGAGATGGAAGAAAGGAGTGAACCAGAAAAAAATAGTGATCATCTCCATGAACAAGATATCAGCAGTATGTTTTTGCTTTACATGATACATCTCATGCCTGAAGATTTGTTTCCCTTTTTCGCTGCTGATGTCAATGTTATTGTTCCAGAAAATATTTTTAAGAAATGAAAAAGGAGTGCCCGGTTCATCGGTTTGATAAAAATTTGTTCCTTCAATATTTGTGTGCGGATATATAGACGCAATCTTTTTGATGTGAAATATATTTCTGGCAAATACAATCAACAACACTGTGGCAACTATTATAAAAATCGCCCAGCCAATATTTTGCGCTGATAATAAACTGTATAAATAATTGTGATGTGGCGTGATCACAACAGCCTCCTCCCAATTTGAAATGGTAACGACCTGAAGCAATTTTATGCCCGCGTTTTGGTTGGATAGATAAAACCCTGGAATGGGTATATTCAATAAAGGAAGGCAAATTGAAATGACCGGAATGCTGAGTAGAAAGAAACGATTATACTGATGAAACTTTTTGTTGCGCAGAAAAAGCCAATAATAGCCGGTCAGCATTGCGGAGATCAAAATCATTTTTGATAAAAAAAGGATGAGGTTCATGGCTGTTGTTTTTTGGATGATTCAATTTGTTTCAAAAGTTCTTCCAGTTCTTGCAGGTTTAGTTTATTATCGTTCACAAACTGCGAAACCAGCTTTGCTGGGGATCCTTCAAAATAGCTTTTCACCAATTGATTGATGCTTTTTTTTGCGTACTCCGATTTTGCGATTTTCGGCTTGTAGAAATTGTTCCTTCCCTGAACCTGATAATCAACATAACCTTTCTCGATCAAAATTTTCAAAATGGTTGCAATGGTGTTCGAGTGTGGCTTTGGCTCTGGTGTCGCGTCAATGATATCTTTCAAAAAACCTTTGCCTAGCTTCCACAGAACCATCATTACTTGCTCTTCCGCTTTTGTTAATCTACTTGTCATAACTAATTTTTTAGTTGTTATTCAAATGTATAACTAAAAAGTTAGTTCCAAAATTATTTTCAGATTTTTTTTTTAAAATGTTGAAAACTTGATTAATAACAAGTCTGCACAATCTGTAAATTCATAAAAGCTAATGCAGGCAGCAGTTGCAGCCAATTTTTGAAGATGCCCATAACGGTAAGTAGATGTTAAAAAGTCCGAATAAGTGTCTGTTTGACTATTGTTTTTTTTGCAAACACTATGAACTATGAGAATTGGAGTTTATTTTTGTAGCAGTTCTGGACGAATTAGCATTAATAACATTCTTTTTTGCACTTTCCCCGAACACCCGCACCTTGTTAGTTGTTGTTGGATAGTACCCCCTAATTATTTTGTCATCTTTTTTATTTATACAATATGAGGCAACTTAAAATTGCTACGCAAATCACTAATCGCGATTCTCAAGCTGTTGAGAAGTACTTGCAGGAAATCTCAAAGATTCCGATGATTACTCCTGAAGAGGAGACCGTTTTAGCTCAGCGCATTAAAATGAGCGACCAACGTGCATTGGATAAACTGGTGCAGGCGAACCTGCGCTTTGTGGTTTCTGTTGCAAAACAGTATCAGCACCAAGGGCTTTCGCTCAGTGACCTTATCAACGAGGGCAACCTCGGCTTAATTAAAGCGGCACAACGCTTTGATGAAACTAAAGGTTTCAAATTTATTTCTTACGCTGTGTGGTGGATTCGCCAATCTATATTACAGGCGTTGGCAGAGCAGGGCAGATTAGTCCGCCTGCCGCAAAACAAAATTGGCACGTATAACAAAGCAAACAAGGCATACATGGCTTTTGAACAAGAGCACGAGCGTGAGCCAAGCACAGAAGAATTAGCGGAATTGCTTGAAATGAGCGAAACAGAAATCAACAACATTTTCCAGAGTAACACAAGGCACAGTTCATTGGATGCGCCTGTTCACGAAGCGGAAGATGTGGCGATGGGCGATTTGCTTCAGGGCGGCGATGACACTGATGATGATGTGATGAAAGATTCACTTCGTGCGGAAATCCGTCGCGTGCTTAAATCTTTGAGCCCACGCGAAGCTGAAATTGTAAATGCATATTTCGGTCTCGATGGCGAAAATGGTGTTACTATTGAACAAATCGGACAGAAGTACGATTTGACCAAAGAGCGCATCCGCCAGATTAAAGAAAGAGCTATTAAGCGCTTGCAAAAAGCACGCTACAGCAATGCTTTAAAAGCATATCTGGGTTAATAAAGCTTAATTATTTTTATAAATGCCCTCGTTTTAAACGGGGGCATTTTTCATTATAACAAATCGTGGTTTTAGGTTGTTAATATTGGCGGGTAGTGAATGGCCAATGGTGAATCGTTAACCATGATGATGGTCTTTAAGTTTATTTGTTATTAATAATGGCTTTGCCAATTCACCATTGACCAAATGGATTTTCTAAATTTGAAGCCTGAATGAAATTTTTACTAACTACAATACTGGTCTGCTTATTTTTTTCTTCCTGTGAAAAGGCTATCAATTTTAATTTGCAAGAATCCCCTTCACAATTAGTAGTGGATGGCTCGATTGAAAACGACAAAGCGCCGATAATTATTCTTTCCACTAGTCTTGATTATTTTAGTCAGATTAGTTCAGCTATCCTTGAAAAATCTTTTGTTCATAATGCGACAGTTACTATCTCTAATGGAATTAAAACACAGCAGTTGAAAGAATATTCGATTCCTGCTGATTCAACGGGATATACCCTATATTACTATTCAATCGATTCATCAAATTTGGCAGATGCATTTTTGGGTGAATTTAATACTGTCTATAATTTGAAAATTGTTGTTAATGGGATTACGTACGATGCGGAAACGCATATCACTTCTGTAGCGAAAAAAATTGATTTAATAAATTGGCAGGAGGCGCCACAAAACCCTGAGAAGCCCGACACTACAAAAGCAGTATTGGTTGCTACCATAACCGATCCCAAAGGTTATGGAGATTATACCAGGTATTATACAAGTGTGAATGATAGTGCTTTTTACCCAGGGCTTAATTCGGTTTTTGATGACCAGATTACTGATGGCACAACATATACTGTTCAGGTTGATAAGGGCGTGAACAGAAATGTAAAAATTGATGTGAACAATTATTCTTTTTTTAAAAGAGGCGATACCGTTGCAATCAAATTTTGCAATATTGATAAGGCAACTTATGATTTTTGGCGAACGATGGAATACGATTACCAAAGCATTGGGAATCCCTTTTCATCGCCTACAACCGTGCTTGGAAATATTTCAAACAACGGACTTGGGGCTTTTTGTGGTTATGCAGCGCAATATGTCAAAATAATAATCCCGAAATAAACTTATCTGGGTTTGAAAACTTTTAAAGTTTACGATAAGGTCATACAAACGACGCTTGCTTTCATGTTTTCCATTTAAATTTGTCAGCTTTAATTTTTGAAAAGCATTAAACATATTTTTATAAAATAATTTTTTACATGGGCGATAATTCAGTTGAAAAAATTCATTGTTTGATAATAGGTTCTGGTCCTGCAGGCTACACTGCTGCTGTCTATGCAGCACGTGCGAATATGAAACCAGTGCTGTATCAGGGCATTCAGCCGGGCGGACAGTTAACGATAACTACAGAAGTTGAAAATTATCCGGGCTATCCAAATGGTGTACAAGGGCCGGATATGATGGTTGATTTTGAAAAGCAAGCTGCGAGAATGGGTGCTGATATTCGTTTTGGGCTTGCAACAAAAGTTGATTTTTCACAACAGCCGTATAAGGTTTGGATTGATGAAGAAAAATTGCTGGAAGCTGATGCTGTGATCATTGCAACTGGCGCTTCTGCAAAATGGCTTGGACTTGAAAGCGAGCAACGACTAAATGGATTTGGTGTGAGCGCTTGTGCAGTCTGCGATGGCTTTTTCTTTAGGGGAAAAGAAGTGGCGATCATTGGCGCGGGAGATACTGCTGCGGAAGAGGCATTATATCTTTCAAAACTTTGCACCACGGTTCACATGCTTGTGAGAAAAGAACAGATGCGTGCTTCAAAAGTGATGCAGGACAGGGTTTTGAAAACAGCCAACATAAAAGTTTATTGGAACAGTGAAGCTGATGAAGTGCTAGGTGAAAATAAGGTGGAGGCGCTGAGAATAAAGAATAATAAATCAGGAGATACAACGACAATCCCTGTGAGCGGATTTTTTGTAGCGATTGGTCATCAACCAAATTCTGATATATTTAAAGAATGGATTGATATGGATGACGCTGGATACATTAAAACAATTGCGGGCACTTCCAAAACAAACGTGGAAGGCGTTTTCGCGGCAGGCGATGTGCAGGATAAAATTTATCGGCAGGCAGTTACAGCAGCCGGCAGCGGCTGCATGGCAGCGCTTGATGCAGAAAGATATTTGTCGGCGAAGGGAATCTAAGTGATAAGGGACAAGGCACAAGATACGAGATAGAGGATATGAGGTGCTTGATAATTTGGAACATCCCGTATCTCGCATCTCGTATCCTGTATTTCTCTTCCCGCACCGATTCTTCATTATTAATTATCAATTCTTAATTACTAATTCCCCCGATGCTCACCATCCAACTTCATCATCTCATTTTCTTCGCTCATCATGGTGTTCATGAAGAAGAGCAGCTTACTGCAAATAGTTTTGAGGTGAATCTTGATGTTGTGTATGATGAAAAGAAAAGCAAATTCAATAGTATTGAAGACACGATTGATTATGTGGCATTATATGCTATTGTGAAAAAGCAAATGAAAATAGCGACTCCGTTAATGGAAAAAATCTGCAAAGAGATTATCAGTAAAATAAAAAAACAATTCCCCTTTGTTAGCGAAATTGAAATCTCTATAAAAAAACTAAATGTGCCGATTGAAAATTTTCATGGAAGTGTTGGAGTTAATATGAAGAGGAAGTTTGATTAGGGTTTAGGAAATACGAATTTGGATTTACGATTTGGAGTTGGGCTTTTAATGTTTGGATTTGAAAAATCATCTACTCCATTTTTTCACTGCTATTCGACTTTTGCTCAAAAATTACAACAGCATTGCTTTGGAGATCTCTAAGATTCCTCATTCGTCGGAATAACAGATCCCTAAGAAATTTCTAATTTGCTATAAAGCAAAAGATCCATTTACTCAATCTGTCATGCCGACGAAGGAGGCATCTCTGAGATTTGAAAAATTATGTTATTGGAAATTGTGAGGTAATATTTTAGCACTCAGGATGCTATTAACTATAAACCTAAAGCTCAGTAGAATTCCTTCAGTACAAGAGTGCGACGCAACAATGTTCAATAGTAGCCATTAGCTCGGTACAAAATAGCACTCAAAGAAATCATACTGTTACTATTAATAAGATATCTGTATTTGCTCGATGCTCGTAGCTAAAAGCTCATAGCTTCATTTCAAATCGCTTTCTTCTTCCACTTTCCGCTGCGCATATAAAAGAATGAGAATGTGAATGTGCTGATCCAGTAAACGTATTCGCTCATCCAGCCATATACAAGAGAGAGATTGAAATAGCCGAGCACGAGCCAAACATACATGCAATAAAAAATTATGGTAATCATTTCGATTGCGAGGTTCACATCTGTGTTGCCTGTGCCAGTGACGGCGTTGAGCCACACGGTTGAAAAAGACATCATGATCAGCGCGATGGAAACCACGCGGATCACAGGGATCGCTGCTTGAGCGAAATCTGCATTTTGCCCGAACGCAAATAAAAATGCTGTCGGAAATATGTTGAGTAATATTGCCAATGGGATAGAAAAGCACAGGCTTAGCTTTATGATTTTCATCATCAACTCAATCACTTTTTCTTTTTTGCCTTGACCAATAATATTACTTACCATGGTATTGGTAGTGGATGCAAATGACCAAGTGAACACCCCGAACAGCCCGAAGAGATTCCTCATGGTGTTGCTGATCGCAAGATCACGCTTTCCATGATGCTCGACCATGATATAAAAAAATTCCCAGCTCGCGACGCTCATCACATATTGAAAAATTAACGGGGATGACTGTGTGAGAATGAGTTTTGTTCTTTCTGCATCGAACTTAAAACCATTGAACAATTGCAGTTGCTTGCTGATCCCTTTTATATGAATGACCACGAACACCACAAACATGCCCGATGCTTCGGCAATGATGGATGCATAAGCTGCGCCATTGAAGCCAAGCTTTGGCAAACCAAGATGACCGAATATCAAGCCGTAGTCGAGCCCAATGTTGACGATGGTTTCAGCAAGTGTGCCATAAATTAAAAATTTGCTTTGATTGGTTCCGACAAGCAATGCGTTGCGCATTTGATAGATAAATAAAAATGGCAATCCCCAAATTCTTATCCTCAAAAAACTTACAGCTTGTTCTTTCACTCCATGATCTTTTATGGAAAGCTGCAAAATCCATGGAGCAAAAAAATAAGTGAACAAAATACAAACGGCTGCAAGACTTAAACTGAGCAGAATGCTCTGCGAAAATAATTTTCCGATTTCGTCGATTCGATTTTCTCCCGCACGCCTTGCGATCAAAGCCTGCAGTCCATTATTAAGTCCTTGTCCAACTACCGCAAAAATTAAATAGAATACGCCCGTGATCCCTGCCGTTGCGAGTGATTGTTCGCCTGCATCCGCAAGTGATCCATCGTGAAGATGCCCGAGAAAAATATTATTGGTAATAAAATTTATTTGCGGCACCAAAATGGCGAGGCTGATAGGCAATGCAATTTGCAAAATTTGCCTGTTGGTGATTTCAACCTTATAGCTATGGTTAGGAGCAGTTGCCATTTTTTGAAAGGGACGGCAAGGTAGGAAAAGAGTTTGGAGTTTCGAGTTCTGAGTTAGGAGTTCAGGGTTCAGAGTCGGCGATTGAATTTCAGAACTCCCGACTCAGAACTCGTAACTCAGAAGTCTCAGCTCGAACTTATCCGAAACAAAAACTTTTGTAGTATTATTGCGCCTGATTTTATGCTACAACCTTCATTTCATATTGAGAGCGAGAATATTAATGAGCAGGATTTTAAGTCTTGCCGTTTGCTGATTGTTATTGATAACGGTTCATTGAGCTATGTCTTTTTGAACACTACAAATATGCAAGCTGTTTGCATAAAATATTTTCATTTGCGCGATGTGCAAAACAGGGAACAGGATGAAATTCTTCGCGAGATTATTTATGAAGATGAACTGCTTTCCAAGGATGTGAATGAAGTTTTTTTGGTTTATGCGTTTGCTGATAGCACACTTGTTCCTGATGCGTATTTTAATGAAAGCCTTGATAAAGAATTTACAAACCTGATCTATGGTAATCTTGAAAAAGGTTTAGTGCTGAATGAGAAAGTGCCTTGGTGGGATATTTATAATGTTTATAGAATACCCACAGAAATACAAAGGCTATTTCAGTTCAAATTTAAAACGGCAAAGCAATTGCATTATCATAGTCTTTTGTTGAAGAGCCATAAAAAATTTAGTGCCGCTGAGTTGCCAGAAAATATTCAAATTGTTTTTTTAGATGATAGAATGATTGTCTCTATTTATAAAAAAGGTCAACTGCAATTGATGCAAAGTTTTGATTATGCCAATCAGATGGATGTTGCATATCATTTGCTGAATTGCTGTGAACAGCTTGGGCTGAATCAGAATGAGTTGAGTTTGCAGATTAGTGGATTTATTGAAAGACGATCGGCTGTCTATCAAGAATTGGCAAAATATTTTTCTAACATTTCATTTGAAGAAATTGGTGACGGAGTTCAGGTGACAGATAAATTAGAGAAATATCCACTTCATTATTTTTCATCGCTTTTGAAACTTGCTGCATGCGTATAATTGCCGGCGATTTGGGCGGAAGAAGGATCAATCCGCCTTCCAAAATGCCACATACAAGACCGACCACAGACATCGCCAAAGAAGGATTGTTCAACATCCTACAAAATAATATTGATTTCGAAAATATAAAAACACTCGACCTTTTCGGCGGAACAGGAAGCATTAGCTACGAGCTTGCATCGAGAGGGGCGAGAGAATTAACAGTGATAGAAAAAGATTTTGTGATGAATGATTTCATAAAAAAAACAGCAAGTGATCTGAAGCTTGAAAATTTTACGGTATTGAAATTTGATGTGTTCAAATTTCTTGAACAGTGCACAGAACAATTTGATTTTATTTTTGCAGGTCCGCCTTATGCACTTACAAATATTGATGATCTTCCAAAGCTGATTGCAGAAAAAAAACTGCTCGCACCAAATGGTTGGTTTGTGCTTGAGCACACGCCTCGGAATAATTACGAACGTTATGCGCTTTTTACATCACAAAGAAATTATGGAACAACGGTTTTCTCGTTTTTCGTGAACAAATGACCGTTTGTAGTTTGTGGTTGGTTGTTTGTGGTTCTAAACTTCGAGATTTCTTTATAATTTTCTTCAAGCTAATATTTAATCAGTTTCTTCGGATTGAAGAACTACAAACTAAAAACTACAAACAACAAACCAGAAATGTTTTCCGAAGCACAGAACAACAAACGACAAACAACAAACAACAAACCAATCTTCATAACTGGCATAGGAACCGGCATTGGAAAAACAATGATTTCTGCAATCATTGCGGAAGCATTGCATGCTGATTATTGGAAACCGATACAAGCTGGTTATGAAGAAGGAACGGACAGCGAATGGATTCGGGAAGTTCTTGATAATAACGAAAGTCAGGTTCATCCCGAAACTTATAAATTAAAATTAGCAGCATCTCCGCATATAGCTGCCCGTGAAGAAGGAGTGAGGATTGATTTGGATTTGATTGAAGAAAATTTTAAAAAAATAGAAAGTCGCAAATTAGATGACGGTCATCGTTCATCAACCATCGGTCAACGCTCATCGTACATCCTCGAAGGTGC
>CAIYPC010000045.1 GCA_903927975.1 uncultured Bacteroidota bacterium
ATTGATTTCAGTCTCGTTTTCTTACTCCGCAAATATTTATCACGTATCACTGTGCTGATAGGCTTTTCATAAAGTTTGCTTTCCACCCAGGAAATAATATCCAGGTACGCGAATGCTCTTGTTTCAAAGCGGCTCTTTTCAAAATGTTTTATCTTATTCAAAAAATTCTCGAGTTCAGGTTTCAGCTTGTGCCTTGATATGCGGAATGAGCCGCGCAAAAACGCGAACATCTCTTCTTCAATTACGGTTAAGTTTTGCATTTTTGAGAGGAAGCGATACACAGATCTGATAAGAGATTCCATGATATCAAAATTGCCAAGCTCATAATGAGCAAGCAAATGCAGCACGCGTGCGTAGCATTGAAGATCACCACGCATATCAGTATTATGGTTGATTATTTTTTGGAGATAATCAATCGACGTGCTGTAATCGCCGCTACCAAAATAAAGCGAAGCAATTTTGTAATTGAAAACCAAAATTCGATGCGCATCAATAAAGGGTGCATATTCTTCCAACTTTTCTTCTACATAAGGCACTATGGAAAGCCCTTCTTTAAAAGTGCCTTGCATTAAATGCTGATTGATTTTAGCACTATTGATGTATAAGAAGGCCTGAATGCGAAAATTGTCGTGATCTTTCACACGATCTGTTTGAGAAAATGCTTCAAATTTTTTTAAGATTGCTTCAAAACGCGCATGATTTCGCAAATCAAAATGTGCATTTAGCAAATTGTGCATGCCTTTAATATAATGGCTTGTCTCAACACGGATCATTAGCGGCTGCTCAGTAAAAAGATCGACCCACTTTTGTGAGTACCGATAATACATAATAAAATCCTGACGGATAAAAGCATACCAGCAATAGCTCTGATAAAGATAAAGCTGTTCATAAAAACCTGTTTGCTCATGCGCATTAGCAGGCAAATTTTCTCTCATGAATTTTTTCACGCCAGTCTCATCTTTTTCATTTCGTGCATGCCCATTTTTAATATACCAACCATATAATTGTAATGCAAGATTTGAGAGTTTTGACAGCACATCAATTCGCTCGCTGATCTCGTTTGCTTCTTTTGACAAAAGCTCTGCGCGACTCTGCATGCTGCGCGTGATGTGAAGCATCTCAATTCTTTTTTCGAGCGCATTCACTTGCGTGAGGTAATTGTATTTTTGATTTGTTCTCGCAGTTTCTTTCGCTCTTTCTAAGATTTTAAGGCTTTGAACGAACAAACCTTTTTTATATAAGATGTGAGCATAATCAAATTGCTCATTCAATTGAAGATCGATGCTGTCTGAGCTTTTCAGCAGGCGAAGACTTGCGAGAATTTCTTTGTAAAGATGTGTGCGGAGATTGTAGAGTTGTGGTTTTTCAGTTCCCTTCAGCTTTTTCAGCAAAACTTTTTCGTCATAGTCGTCCATTTTATCAAGCGCATCAAAGAGCTGGACGATTTTCAGGTCTTCTTTTGACGAGCTTCTTTTGATATAAAGCTTGAAATGTCTTTTTTCGGACTTTTCTAAAGAGTGAATCAACTGAAATAACGAGTCTGTAAAACGGTTGGACATAGTGTGCAAATTATTCTAAAACGCGGTATGCCAAAGGGTTTCAGAAAAAAAAACCTTTTTTGGCATGATTAAAACAGCGTTAAGTTGGCAAGAATCGGTTCTGTTTGCGTCCTACATTTGTATAGGAAATGAGCAGAACATAAAAAGCAAGCAATCGTTGAAGTAAGCAATCGTTAGAGGCTCATTTTACTCGAAGCTGTGAATCAGCAAAAGCGAACACAACTTTTTTTCATATGGCAAGCAATCGTTAGAGGCCAGCCCGTTTCCACGGGCAGGCCCTTTTTTTTTAAGAGCGATGCAAAATACAATAGTTTTTCAAAATACAATCAAGCCCACAAAATTTTTTTTCTCGCTTGGTTCTCCCTCGCAATTATTAATTTTTAATTATCAATTCACCTACTGCCCTATCACATACTTCGCTTCTTCTGTTATTCCTTTCCAAGAATCAGTTCGGAATGAATTTGCAGGAAATCCATCTTTATTAAACAAGTTTGCATCAAGTGCGTCATCAGCCCATCCATAATGAACTGCGACAGGGTTCGCAACTTCATCAGAATATACGATTACATTATCTCCACTAATATAGGCTTTCGCCCAATGAAATTTTTTGTCGGCTCCGGCAATTTCAAAACCTTTTATATAGCCATATTTATCTTTCGTCATTAATCCGCTTCCAATGTGTGAAAATGAAATTGTCACCTTGTTGCCATCTGTTTTCATGGATTGATAAACAGGGCCGCTAAATTCTTTCGGTTGTGCATAGGCGTTAGCTAGTGCAACAGCGGCCAATCTCTTCCCAACATCTTGTTTATCCTTTGGGTGAATGTCGTGAGCTTCGCCAATATCGGTGGTAACAGCCATTCCTGTGTTTGGTAAACTCAACGTCATTGTTTGTGCTTCGCGTAATTCCGCCCAATCGCTGCCATGCTCACTATCGCCATTGCCGGCATTAAAGCTGGCAAGCTGCACAAAATAAAAAGGAAAATCGCCTTCGCCCCAATGTTGTCTCCAATCTGTTATCATCAGAGGAAATGCTTTCCTGTATTGATATGCGCGACCAGCGTTCGTTTCACCCTGATACCAAATTGCACCTTTGATGCCGTAAGGAATCAAAGGATTCAGCATTGCATTATATAACAAAGTGGGAAAGCTATTTGGACCCGTGCTATTATTACCAGAGTAGATGCGTTCTATACTAAAAAGCCAATCGCCATCAAGTGGTTGGGCTTTATCCACTATGGTCAATTTCATGTCTGAAGCATTTCCGTAAATGCCGCCGCCACCGCCGGTATCTTCAACTTTCACTGCAATCACATTTTTGCCTGCTTTTAAAATGCCCGCAGCTATGTGATAAGATCGGTTATCTCCATATTTATTTTTTGTCTCACCCACTTTCACACCGTTCACGAAAGTTTCATCTGAGTCATCAATCTTTCCGAGATCAAGGATAGCGGGCTTTCCGGCATCCACATTATCAACGATAATTATTTTGCGGAACCAAACCAATCCATCCAGATCTTCCAGCCCCATTTTTTGTGCTTCCCACAAACCGGGCAATTTCATTTTGGGCCAATGGCTGTCATCAAAATTTTCGTCTTTCCATTGCGCCGCATTTATATTGTTTGAATAAGTGCCTTGCAATTTTTCAACTGTTTTTTGCAGCGCGTCAGCTTTTTGTTTCATCTGCAAATTCAAATCTTCCTGTGACATATTTGCGATCATACCTTTGAACTCATCACTTTTTTCAAATGCTCCATGACTGATCCACGTTTCCACCATCGTGCCGCCCCATGAAGTATTAATAAGACCAATTGGTATATGCAATTGTTTGTATAATTCTCTTGCAAAAAAATATCCAACTGCCGTGAAATCGCCTGCTGTTGCAGAGCTACATGGTTTCCAATCGCCGCCCGGCACATCGTCTTTCGGCACCGAGCTCACTGCTTTTGTTACGAGAAATTGACGGATTTCAGGATAATCGGCAGCTGCTATTTCTTGTTCGTAATTATTTATTTTGCCCCATCCTGCTATAGGCATTTCCATATTTGATTGGCCAGAGCAAACCCAAACCTCTCCCACCAAAACGTTATTGATTGCAATGCTATTCTTCCCTTTTATTGTTAGTTGATAAGGGCCTCCAGCGCTTTCAGCATCGAGCTTCAACATCCATTTTCCATCTTTGCCAGCAACGATTGTCTTTGTCTGTTTATCGAATTGAACAGTTATTTTCTCTTTGGCATTTGCCCAGCCCCAAACAGGTATTTGCTGATTGCGCTGCAACACCATATTATCACTGAAAATTTTCGGGAGCTTTACATCAGCAAAAGCTGAATAGAAAAACAGCAATGCCAACGGTAATGAATATCCTTTTTTCATATTGAAGCAATTGAATGGGCGTTTATGAGAAGTTGGTTTATAATATGCTAATGTAAAATTTTATTCAGGATAATCTGATAAAGAAAAAATCCCTTACAAACAGGCTGCAAGAGCTTGATAAAATTGTATCAAAAACGGACAATGTTGTATCGCAAACGAACTGATTCGTATATTTCGTTTCGTTAAAATATTGTTTATCAGCTTGAATTGGAAATGGCATGTTTGTGGCAAAGAGAATTAATAATTATAATTAAGAATTAGGCTTCTTGAATTTTCAGCCTCATTTTAAATCGCTAATCTGCTTTCCTAAGAAATTATAAATCACACATCATTAATTGGATCATTATGCTTAGAAACTACTTCACCATTGCTCTTCGGAATTTCTGGCGCAACAAGATGTTTTCAATCATTAATGTGCTTGGGCTTTCAATTGGAATCAGTGCTGCATTGGTCATTTTTTTGATTGTGCATTATGAATTGAGTTTCGATAAGTTTGAAAAAAATCCTGACAGGATTCATAGGGTTGTGCTTGATGTAAAATATAGTGGTGATGAGGGCCATTCTTCCGCAGTGCCTGCCCCACTGAGCAATGCCATACAAAATGAAGTAAGCGGTGTTGAGGAAACGGTTCCAGTAATGAGATTTCAAGGTGATGGAACTGCAAAAGTGGAGGTGATTGATAACAACCATAAACCTGTTGTTTATAAAAAGCAGTCTGAAATAATTTTTACCAACAATCAATATTTCGAAGTGATGCCTTTTAAATGGGTTATTGGTTCGTTAGAAACCTCATTGAAAGAACCATTTTCAGTGGTACTCACTGAAAGTCGTGCAAAACAATATTTTCCGGGCATTGCGATGAACAATATTCCCGGAAAACAAATTACTTACAACGATGACGTGAAAACAACGGTGACGGGTATCGTAAAAGATCTGAATGAGACGACTGATTTCACTTCGCTTGAATTTATTTCTTTCCCAACCATTGCAAAAACAAATTTGCAAGATAGGTTTATGATGAATGTATGGAACGATTGGATGGCTTATTCAACACTGTATCTGAAACTAGCTGATGGCACCAATGCCAAAAGAATAGAAGGACAATTGAAAAGTTTATTAAAAAAATATAGCAAAGAAGCGAATAAAGATGATAAGAACACGATGTCTTTTCATCTTCAACCATTGAGCGATATTCATTTCAATACCACTTATTCTGGCTTTGGAATGAGGACCGCGCATAAACAAACTTTATATGGGCTGTTGGCTATCGCTACATTTTTATTGTTGTTGGGTTGTATCAATTTTGTAAATCTCACCACTGCAAATTCAGCTCATCGCGCAAAAGAAATCGGGATCCGTAAAACAATCGGCAGCTCAAAAAAACAACTGGTATTTCAATTTCTCAGCGAAACATTTTTTATTACCATTGCCGCAACAATTGTATCTGTCATCATTGCACCAATACTCTTGAAAATATTTGCGGATTTTATCCCGCTAGGTTTACATTTTGATATTTTGCATCAGCCGGTACTCATATTATTTCTTGCGCTGTTGACTATAATAGTAAGTTTTCTTTCTGGATTATATCGTGCGTTAATCCTATCTGCTTTCAAACCAGTTTCTGTTTTAAAGAATCAATCTTATAATAGCTCTCAGACAAGAAGCGCATCTACAAGAAAGATATTAACCGTTTCTCAATTTGTGATAGCACAGTTTTTTGTGATTGCCGCATTTATGGTGAGCAAGCAAATTCATTATTCTCTGAATACTGATTTGGGATATAAGAAAGATGCTATCTTAAATTTTGAAGCACCTTTCACGATGCCTTTTGATAAGAACGAAGCACATTATACTCAATTGCTGAATGAAATAAAATCAATGCCGGAAGTGGAATTAGCGAGCAGGGGCTTTCTTCCCCCTGCCATGGAGGGCGCAGCTTTTGGCAATATAAAATACAACGACGGCAAGGATGAAAGAAAATAAATGTGCAGATCAGATGGGGCGACAGCAATTTTATTAAAATCTATCAGATTAAAATATTGGCAGGAAGAAATGTGCATACAAGTGATAGCGTGAAAGAATTGCTAATCAATGAAACATATTCAAAAGCGTTGGGTTTTCAAAATCCCGAAAACGCTATTAATAAAGAATTGACATTCGGCAATGGAAAAAGATTTCCGATTGTTGGAGTGATGAAGGATTTTCATGAGCAATCCTTGCATGGTGCCATCGGCCCAATTGTTTTTCAATCAAAAGCTGAAGGAGGTTTTTTTCATATCGCATTAAAGCCACAAAATGCAGAAGGAACTATTTGGCAAAGTGCTATCAGCAAAATACAAAAAGCATATCAGCAAATTTATCCTGATGCAGATTTCAGCTATTCATTTTTTGATGACAGCATTGCAAAACTTTATACGAACGAGCAAAACACATCGCGGCTGTTGAATTGGGCAACTGGGCTTGCCATTCTTATTAGTTGTCTTGGTTTGTTGGGTTTGGTTATTTACACAACCAATGTGCGCACCAAAGAAATCGGTATAAGAAAAGTGCTGGGCGCATCTGTTTCACATATCGTTTCTATTCTATCAAAAGAATTTGTTGCGCTCATTATCATCGCGTTTTTAATTGCAGCACCCATTGCATGGTGGGCAGTTAATAAATGGCTAATGGATTTTGTTTACAGAACAGAAATAAGCTGGTGGGTTTTTGCGCTCTGTGGCTTAGGAATGATATTGATCGCATTGATAACGTTGAGCATTCAAACTATTAAAGCTGCAATATCAAATCCTGTTAATTCATTGAGAAGTGAATAACGCGAATGAGAAAATATGGAAATAGCCCAATGTATTGTTTCATATTTTTAAATACTCAGTCTGGATTGAAAGAACATCGCTTTACTTTTATTTAAAATCACTTTTAATGATTTTTGATATTGCAAAGTCTTTAAAAATACCCAGTTACAGTTAGTAATAGCCCTTAATCTATATTTCAATCAGATGGCTGTATAATATTATAGTTAAAAAATAGTTTAATGTATCTGATAAATCTTTTCAGTTTATAATAAAGCTGAACGGTTTATATGCTAATATCTTTTTTAAAAAACCTTTGAATATGACGAAACGTCTCTCCTACATTCGAGAAAATGTACCTTTTTTGTGCTGCAATTACAGCAAATTATCACTCCATAACATTCGATTTCAGCCACACTTATTTTCCGGCAAAGAAAAATTTAATTCCAAAAACGGGATTAAATTCCAATTATAATTTTATAAGCGGTTGATAATAAGAACTCTTTTTTTGGCAGGCAATTAGCTTTCTGGCAATATCCTTAAACTAAGAAAAAATGAAAAAAACCCTTACCCTATTTCTCTTATGTGCTTTTTTTATTGTAAAAAATAATCTTCACGCACAAACTATCACCCCCATTGAATCAAGATGTATTAATACTGGTAAAATTATTATCAGTGGAACTATCGGTGCCGGAGGCCCTTATCAGGATTCGATAATAAGTTCTCCTGCACAATATGTGAATACGGGGCTTCATTACACAGCTAGCTTACCGGACACATTTGACGCACTTTTTCCGGGCACCTATACTTTAAAAGTTGTTGACCAGAACGGGACAGTTTTTAAATGCCCCAATATTGTTGTTCAAGGAAATTATGTGTTGCCAGGGAACAACGACTATAATCCTACCGCTAGCGCAGTAACAAATTGCGCTACACCCAATGGCTCTATTCAGGGTTCATTGAGCAATGGAAGGGCGCCATACACATACATGATCATTAGCGGACCCGCACAGGTAAGCACAACAAATTCTACCGGAACGTTCAGCAATTTGCCAGCAGGTACTTATCAGGTGCAAGCCGCTGATTCATGCCAGAACATACAAACAAGAAATATCACCGTTACAAGTAATATTCCATCCTTCACGCTGAGCAATCCGGTTATAAATAGAAATAGTTGCACCAATTTTACAATGTCTGCACTAACCGTAAGCTCTTCAATGCCTGTCGGGGGCCACTATGAAATTATTGATTATAACCGTAATGGGGGCAGCACTGTTGCAGCAAGCGGCACTACTTTGCCTCTAACATTTTCGCTTTATAAAAGTGACGATATTACAGGAGGTTGGGTGCAGATACATGTTGTTGATGCATGTGGAAATGTGTATGGTATTCAGCCGGGCGTCGTTGCCAACGATTGGACGTTTTCCTCAGCCAACATAACGGAATCCTGCGCAGGCGGAGTTGTATTAAATGGTGTTACCACAACTGGTACTATAACGGCACCCTATCAAACAACTGTTGGCATTGGCGATGGGTTATCCGCGCAAACAGTTTCAAGCTATCCTTATACTATTGCACGCGTAAACGCCACTACCAATCCTTTGACAGTATATACTTACATCACGGATGCATGCGGCACTACACATCAGGTGTCCAATAATCTTTCATTTAAAATAAGCACCAGCAATTTTAAATTCAATAATGATTGTTCCACAGCAAACTTAACAGTCGTTCCTAGCGGGGTCTTCACATCGCCAGTTACCTATGCGCTTTCCCCCGATCCGGGCGTTGGCTCAAACGCAACAGGGATCTTCAATAATATACCAGATGGGACTTATACAGTTAGTGCCACCGATGCTTGCGGAAAAGTAGCCACGTATAATGTAGGAAATGCCATTTCTCATTGGTGGAAGCTGTCTATGTTTTTGGGCAACAGTTGCAATGTTGGTACATATTACCATGAACTAAATGTACCCGGTAAAGCAATTGGAACTGTAACATATACGCAATACGCAGGGGGGAAACCAATCACAGCATCATCAACAGTATTGAGCACACAAACTGCGACCGCACCCGGAAATCCATCGACAGATTATTCTGGTGCCGCGAGCTATGTATTTTTGTACAATACTCTTGCCGGACAAACATACACTTATGTGGCAGTCGATGGTTGCGGGTATTCGGATACCGCTACCGTAACAAATGGAAAGACTGGGCATCAACCAACGATGCATGTGACAACAGTAAAAAATAAATGTATCAACAAAGGCGATATCATCGGATCGTGGAAAGACGATGGAATTTATTATAATAAAGTAAATGTTCAAATTTGGAATATAAATGCGCCAAACACAATATTGTATAGCCTGGCTAGTAGTAGCAATGACAATACGATTGCGTACCCAAGCGGCCAAACTTTGCTCACCGATCAGCCGTCAGGAACTTATGTGGTAAAATATTCATTATCGTTCTGCACGAATAATGTGTATTACGATACAGTAACGGTAACCACTTATGTTCAACCAACTACTTCAACAATACAAAGCTTCACTCCTTGTGGTGGCGGCGGCACGCCAGTAATAGTTACAGGCATGGGTGGCGTTGCACCATACGGCTACGCATTGGTAAGCACAACGCCGAGCAATTATTCTTCCCCGTCACAAACAAGTCCTCTGTTTACATTGGCAACATCGCAAAGCTCGGCAACGATCAGGATTTTGGATGCCTGCTTAAACTCAAGCACAAGAACGGTTGCCATAACAAAAGTCACCGCGCCCATCATCAGACCAAACATTGCTTCATTAGCAGCTTGCTCATTGCCTTTATCCTTCAATTTAAAAATAGATTCCCTATACCCAGGATCAACTTTTTTATGGACGAAAATAACAGGAACAAATGCAGGAAGCAAAATATTGAGCACAAGTCCATTTTTGCCACTTACTTATAATTCAATAGCAGATACTGCAACTTACATGGTGACTGTTATCGTACCGAACACATGCTATAATGTGAGCTCAACTTTTGATGTAACGGGCATTACAATAACTTGTTCACCAGTAATAAGCGGGAATGTGTTTGATGATGCAAGCGGCTTGACAGATAATACTGTTAACGGTCCTGGGACAAATGCGGGTGGATTAAATGCAATTTTGGTTGATGGCAACAATAATGTTGTAGCTACATCGCCTGTAGCTTCTAATGGAACATATAGCTTTTTAAATATACCTCAGGGCACTTACTCGGTTATATTGAGCACAACCGCAGGATCTGTCGGAAGTGCAGCACCTTCTCCTTCTTTGCCATCTGGCTGGATAAACACTGGGGAAAATATTGGCGCCGCAGCAGGTAGTGATGGAACAGTAAATGGGATTCTTCCAAACATCACAGTTGGCACAACAAGCATTACAAACCTAAATTTTGGAGTAGAGCAACCTCCTGTAGCAAAAGATGTAGCAGCAGCCTCACAAACAAACCCTGGAGGCACAAAACAAGTGCAAGTGCCAACATTAAATGGAACCGATGCTGAAGACGGAACTTATGATGGTGTGAGCATGATCAACACGATAATCATAAATTCATTGCCAAATAATGGAACACTTTACTATAATAATGCGGCAGTAATTTTAGGTCAAACAATAACAAACTATAATCCATCATTATTAACACTTGATCCTAATGATGGGGCAATAACAGTAACGTTCACTTATAACGAAGTGGATGCAGCGAAAGTAATAAGTGCGCCCGCAACAGTTACGATGCCATTTACCCTCATATCAACATTGCCTATTGAGTTGATAGATTTTGATGCGGTTGCAACGGGAAAAACTTCGAAACTGACGTGGCAGGTAACTGCTCAATCAAATGTGAGGAAATTTGAAATTCAAAGCAGCACCAATAATGCAAGCAGCTTCACAACCATAGGAACTGTAAACGCGAAAGACAGCAGCAGCCCAGTTACAAATTATTCATGGGTTGATGCAGCTCCCGCACCTGGTGTTAATTATTATCGGTTGAAAATGACTGATACTTATGGTGTGATTACTTATAGTCAAGTGAAGTCAGTAAGGTTTGATGCGGCGAACGGAAAGAGATTAAATATTTATCCTGTACCTGCAGTTATCACAGTGCAAATAGAACTGCCCATAGCACCAGAAGCAGGATTGATGGTTCAGTTATACGATGATCAGGATAACCTTGTAAAGACAATACCACTTAATCAGCGCCAAACATTATCATTAAATGTTCAAGCCTTGTCAAGCGGAGTTTATATTGTAAAAGTGATGAAAAATACAACCACGGTTTATACAGGCAGAATGATAAAACTATAAGCCTGTACTTTTTTCTAAGAAAGTCAAAAGCCCCGCAATTGCGGGCCTTTTGATTTTGCATTATCACGTCCAAATCTTTTTTATTACATTTAATGATTGTTAATCCCTTAAGCTTTAAATTATGAATGTATTCGAAAAGATCTCCAACGGATGGAAAATTTCAATAAATAGTTTTGCTGTTCTTAAAGAAAACAAACAGCTTATTGTTTTCCCAATCCTTTCTGCTATTTCAATGATATTGATATTTGGTTCATTCATCACTGCGGTTTTTGCAACTGCAGGATGGGATGTAGATAACATCAAAGAAAAAAGCACAGTGGTAAATTACATCGTGCTGTTTTTGTTTTATGTGGTAAATTATTTTGTAGTTGTTTTCTTCAACATGGCGTTGATCCATTGCACACATTTATATTTCAAAGGAGAAAAACCAACCGTCAGCGATGGGCTTCGTTTTAGCGTAAGTCGTATTGGCGCTATTTTTTCATGGGCGGTGCTTGCAGCCATTGTTGGCACGCTCTTAAAAATTATTCAGGAAAATGTTGGTTCACTGGGTAAAATAATAACTGGCTTTATTGGCATTGTATGGAACATAGCTGCATTTTTTGTGGTGCCTGTAATTGCTTATGAAAACCTCGGGCCTGTGGATGCATTAAAAAAATCCGCTAAGATGATGAAGGAAAAATGGGGTGAAAGTCTTGGAGCTACTTTTAGTTTCGGGCTTATTCAGTTTCTATCAGTGTTGGTAGTTGGAGGAATTTTATTTGTTTTAGGATCAATCATACATGTGCTCGTTGGTGTTGTTCTTGCCGTATTGGGAGTGTTGATGGTGATTGCAATTATGAGCGCAGCACAAACCATTTTTG
>CAIYPC010000046.1 GCA_903927975.1 uncultured Bacteroidota bacterium
AATAAACAAAATCACCTTCAGCAGCTTTTATCTGGGAATAGTTGTTATATCGAATTGTTGCATTTTGCAATGCTTTACAGCAAGCTAAAATATTTTTTTCCTGGCAAATGGGAGGCTTCTCATACACACCCATTGGAACATTGAATTCTCCTTTTTTATTTACTCTCCATAATCCATTATAGCAAGTCTTATTAAGATAGATCATCCTTGCAGCTATTTCTGTCCGATCTTCTAATAAATGTTTTTCCCTCAATCGATAATAATATTCTTTAGAATGAAGTCTTGCATGCTTTTTTAATATCTCAATCAGCTTCTCTGGATTTTTTTTATTGAATTATAAGTAACCGTAAGATCAAAATTTTTATCAGAGAGAAAAGCTTTATCAATGTCTTGATGAATTTGAAAAAACAATGCGCCACCTCCAACGAAAGGCTCATAATAATTTGTGATTTTTTCTGGAAGCCTTTTTAAAAGCTCAGGCATAATGCCTCTTTTGCCGCCCACCCATTTTAAAAATGGAGCAGCTTTGACAGAGACATCATATATGCCGGAATGGATCATTTATTTTTTCTAAGATTAAATCGCATTTCCTTTTTCGATTTTTTTCTTCAATGCCTCCGCAATTTTCTCAACAACACCAACCACCAATGCATTGCCCATAAAAAATGCACGCTTGGTATCAGATATTCCTTCAAGCTTCGTGTGATCATCAGGGAACATGTTCAACCTTTCCAACTCAATTGGCGAAAGCCTTCTATGTCCTTTTGCCGTTTTTATCACATGCTTAAATCTTGATGGCGATGTGCCACCTTCGCCAGTAATTATTGTTCTCGATGGTTTGTTTAAAGAATCAGGAAATATCATTCCGCCTTCACTATAATTATATTCAAATCCCTGCGCATTCGTCCGCACTTCTTTTTTTGCGCCTTTAAAATAAGCCCATTTTTCTAGAGCTGCATCATCTATATAAAAATCATCTGCAACTTCACCATTTAAAATCAAATTTTTTAAAACAGTAAACGGTCCATCAAAATCCGGTTTTGCTTTTATTGTCGTCACTAAATCATCTTTCATCATTCCTGCGTTTTCAAATATGCCTTTCAATCCATCTTTGTTAAAATTTGCGGATATAGAAACTATGTCGCCTTCCAGCTTAAATACTTTTGAAGAGGTTGCAACATCTGATGTTACCGGAAATGCTTTCGCCAATGTTCCTTGTTTCATGATCCAATCAGTCGCAGAAAATTGTTTGATGGATTTAAAGATGGACGTTCCTTTCAAGTAAGCAAGAATAAAAATGCGCCTTCTTCGCTGTGGCATTCCATAATCAGCAGCGTTCACAATTCTCCATTCAACAGCATATCCCATCTCGCTTAAACTTTTGAGAATGATCGCGAAATCTCTTCCACGTTGTTTTGATGGTGAAATTAAAAGCCTGTCAACATTTTCTAAAAACAAATATTTCGGCTTGTTCTTTTTCCCGCTTAATATTTTATGGATCGACCACCACAGTACGCCTTTTTTTCCAATAAGTCCTTTTGAATTTTTCAGCGTTGTTGCTACTGAATAGTCCTGACATGGAAAACCGCCTACCAATAAATCATGATTAGGAATTTCCGAAATTTCAACAGTTGAAATATCCTGATTGCAATGTCCATTTTTTCCGAAACGATTTTCATAAACCAAGGAAGCATGCTGTGTTTTGGTTGATGGCTCCCATTGATTGCTCCAAACTATTTCAAAAAATGGTTTTATTTTTTTCTGGTATGATGATGAGGCGGATTTATTTTTCCACCCTTCAAGACCAAGCCGAAAGCCGCCAACACCTGCAAATAATTCAACCACACTGATCTTATTTTCCATTTTGTTTTTTTAAGAAATTCAACTTTTCTTTTGCGGCCCTGAAAATATTTTGACTCAATTCAAAAATATAAATGTCTTATTGCAAGCAATCAAAGTATTTGAAAAGATATTCACATTTACTTCAGCATTCTACAAAATATTTTAATCACTCACGAACTAAAGTTATTTGGATTAAAGATTACCCACATAAATATTCTTCGGGGCAGTTTTGCCACAGGCAATGTATAAATACTGGCTGATTTTTATAGGCAAGCTTTTTGAGCTTGATTATGACATGTAAAAAGATTCATCATTTTAAAATTAAATAATTATGGAGACTACAACAGAAACAATTGAAATTTTAAACGACCTCGTCCTCATGCACAATGACAGGATTGAAGGCTACGAGCGTGCGCTTCATGAAATGGAACAAGTGGATGCAGATCTGAAAACATTATTCCTGAATATGATTGATGAGAGCAGAAAAAATAAAAGTTCAATTGCCAATGAAGTGCAGGTGTTAGGTGGAGATGTCGAAAATGGCACAACGAACAGCGGCAAAATTTATCGTGCATGGATGGATGTAAAAGCAGTCTTCACAGGTCACAATCGAAAAACTATCTTATCAAATTGTGAAGCAGGTGAAGATGCTGCACAGCGTGCATATAACGATGCGCTGGATACTGATGATCTGCCGAGATATATCCGCGAAATGCTGATAAGGCAACAGGCTTCTTTAAAAAGATCACATGATAAAATTAAAGATCTGAGAGATAGTCAATCTTAGTCAAGGTTTATCTGAACAAGGTGAAATGCTAAATCATTTTGATTTAGCATTTTGCTTTTTTGTAATCTTAATTTGATAATGTTGAATCAACACTCAATAGTCCAAGAGCAAGGAAAATACATTTTGAAATAAAGCTCACGGCAATTAGTAAACTCCATATACTTGAAAATTTCCGCACACAAAAACAAGTGTCATCTTCCCGACTTATTACAGATAATAATCTTCCTAATTTTGACTTCAAATAAAAAATATGAAAAGAATATTATTAACGCTTGGCATTATTGTAACAACAGTTTGTGCACATGCACAGAAGTCAGAGATATTTGTAAAAGATGATGCAGCAATTCGCGGCTATGATGCGGTTGCATATTTTACCGCGGGCAAACCGGTGAAAGGCACCAAAGAATTTGCAGTAAGCTATAAAGGAGCTGCGTGGTATTTTTCTTCAAAACAAAATGCAGACGCATTTAAAGCAAACCCCGAAAAATATGCGCCGCAATATGGCGGTTACTGTGCATACGGATTGGCTGATAATCATAAAGCATCTACCGAACCGGAAGCATGGACAATTGTGAATGGGAAATTGTATTTGAACTATAATAAAGACGTGCAGGTAAAGTGGAACAAAAAGCAACAAGAATATATCGTCACTGCAGATAAAAATTGGACTGTGATAAAAGATAAAGAATGAAATTCTTCAGTTGAACAAGTGTTCTTGCTGTCAGCAAAACAAAAATCTTTACAATTTTATCCTCGGCTTTTTATGGTCTATTGTTGACGATAATCATCCAGCTTTAAGTATATTCTTTTGGCTGGATTTCTTTTGATGTTCGTTTTTGAATGCGCCGGAATTATAATCTTTTAAAAACAGAATATAATCTTTCTTGATCTGATGTGAATAATCAATCGCATATTTCAAAATTCCTTCCTGCCATTTATCATCTTTTCCAAATTCAATAAGTTCATCTGCAATTGCAGATCCTTGTCGCCCCGATGCACGCAACTGCGATGAAGAAGTGAGCATTGCCATAT